>CAKQMI010000001.1 GCA_934254835.1 uncultured Clostridia bacterium
GAGCAAGCGAGGGGCCGTGTCCCAACGAACCGGTGGACGCGTCAAGACCTTTGACCTTATTGCTGTCAAGGTGCATACCGAGACGGCTGCCGGTAAGGTTGAAAGTTTTGAGTTCTTCTTTGTCGACAAGACCGAGGTCTGCAAACATACCCGCAAGGAAAATACCGATGTGACCTTTGGATACGACGCATCTGTCGCGGTCGGGATCGTCGGGGTTCTTCGGATCGAAGTTCAAATACTTATAGTAAAGAGCAGTGAGGACGTCGGCTGCGCTCATGCTACCGCCGATATGTCCACTGGAACAATGCGTGGTGTAAAGACAAAGTTTGCGGAGCTCGTCAGCCTTTTCTTCAAGCCTTATCCACTCTTGTTTAGTTAAAGCCATAATTGATTCCTCCTAAATTTATTTGATGAATTGTGCTTGGGGATAGCGTTCGCGCACTACTTTGTACGCTTCGTCCGCAACTTCCCAGGTGTATTGAATGTCGTCATTGCTGAGCGCATAGTTGATGAAGTGGTTGTGGTGGCTGGTGAAGAATACGCCACGTTTCACGCACTCGCATACCCAGTCTTGGTGGATAACCGCAGAAGGAAGGTCGTTGGCGAGGCGCAGATAGAACATGCCCGGTTCGCCGGTGACGCGGAGGTCAAATCCGTTGTCTTTTGCGATTTCTTTCAAGCCATCGGTAAGTTTCTTGCCTTTCTTGGCGTTTTCTTCGGTTGCGTTCAATGCCTTTGCCTTGCGAAGGGTTGCGATACCCGCGGCGAAAGGAACGGCAGAGAGCCAGTAGCTTCCGGTGTAAGCGATGTCCGAAGTTGCGTTCAGGAGTTTCTTGTTACCGCAGAGGCACGATACGTTGTATCCGTTTGCGATTGCCTTGCAGAAGCAGGACAAGTCGGACTTGATGCCGTAGTGGTAATCGGAGCCGTTGATGTCGATACGGAAGCCCGCGCGGACGTCGTCGATGATGAGAACTACGCCGTATTTGTCGCAGATTTCGCGAATCTTTTGCCAGTAGCCGGGTGCGGGCAGTTCGTTATCCGCGAAGTTGCCGTGTTGATACGGTTGCGAGATGAAGCCTGCGATTTGTCCTTCGTACTGTTTGCAGAGAGCCTCGAATTGTTCGGGATGGTTCCACTCGATATAGAGGTTGTTGCAAACGTCCTCTTCGATGATGCCCGAATAGCCGAGTTTTTGAGTCCAAGGAGATACGCCGTGATACCAACCCTTCGTCAAGACCATTTTCTTGCGTCCGGTGTAGGCACGTGCGATCATCATTGCAAATTGAGTGACGTCGTTACCGTTCTTTGCGAAGAATGCCCAGTCTGCCATATTGATGGTTTTGCAAACTTCTTCTGCAAATTCAACGGTGATGTCGCTGATAAGCGTGGTGCAGTCGCCCTTCTTTCTTTGGGTTGCCGCGGCGGCGTCGACGTCGGGATCGTTATAGCCCAAGTAGTTGGGGCCGTAACCGCACATATAGTCGATAATCCTGTTGCCGTCGATGTCGTAAATGTAGGTGCCTTGCGCGTGATCCATATATAAAGGATACGACGAAACGGGAACCATACAACCTTCTGAAGGTCCAAGGTGTCCGTAAATACCCGCGGGAATGCAATTCAAAGCCCTTTTGAAAGTGGCTTGGCTTTTTGTAACGTCAATAATCTTTTTGGGTGTATATTCGAGATTCATAATTTCCTCCTATCCGAGATACGCGCTGACGAGGTTGAGCATTTTTGCCATTTGTTCAAGCATATCAAGACGGCCTCTGACTTGGAAGTCGCCACTGCCCATACCGCCGAAGCTCGACGCGTTGCCGTTTAATAAGTCGTGCGCGAACTGCATATTTGCAAAGAACATTTGAGCCGACCAGTCGTCGATTGCGCCCTTCGCGCCGTAAAGTTTGTGATCTTTGACGGTGATGTTGAGTTGCGGTCCGCCGGGGATACCCGCAGCAATCTTGCCGTCGCACATACGCTTTGCGCAGAGTTTGCCAACCTTATCGCTGTTTGCAACTTCGCAAAGTGCGAACAACGCGGTGTAGAGCGTAAGCGTCGTGTTGATGTTGAAGTATTCGGGGTTCTTCAAAAGTTCGGCCTTCTTGTCCGGCGCAGGCTGGAGGAAATACGAAAGCCTGTCGGCAAGTTTCGTAAATTGATTGAGAAGGAATCCGACTTTGAAAACGTTGTAGAAAATGGGAATGACCGTCTTGGGTTTTCCATTCGCGTCCTTGGGCGGATCGATAAGGTTGTTGAAGTGTTCCGCCGAGGTGAAGAAGAGCTGTAAGCCCGCGTGCTTTTTGCCACGGTTGAAAGTGCATTTGCCATGATCGAAATCTATGGTGGCGCTTCCTACGTCGGGCACGTTGAACTGTACAGAAAGTTTGGCGTCCTTGATGATGTCGGAGGACTCTTTGTCCATCGCGCATAAATCTTCAAGGTTCCTTAAGACAGCAAACAGATTGATTTTTGCCTTGGTGATGTTGTCCATAGGATAACCCCCTTTTTTATAGAATTTAGTACTTTAATCTTAACATAAAAACCATATATTTTTCAATCTCTAATCGGATAAAAATATTATTTTTTACAGTTGTCGTATTTTGTATGGAAAAAACCCGTCTTTTTATGGTTAATTTTTGTCAAAACCTCTCATTTTGATCGCGTCGCTTTTTATTGACAAAACTTTTTGCGAATTTTGTCGAAGCGTCAAAACGCGGGTTTTCCCTCTTTTTTTGCCGTTGACGGTATTTTTTGTTGCGCAAAATACGATTTTTTATTATACTTATTATAATAAGTTTCGGAGGATTTTTATGTCATTTTTAAGCATTGCTTTTTTTGTTGATGACTATATCAAATACTTATTATGCAACCGTTTCCCCGGCAAAGGCTTGACCGAGGTCAAAGATATCGTTTACGACGAGGAGCATCCCGACACGGGAAAACTCGATATTATCTATGACGAAAAACAACGCGGAAAACTGAAAGAAGGCAAGTTTCCCGTCTTCTTTAATATCCACGGTGGCGGATGGATCGAAGGCGACAAGAAAATGCGTCGCGGATACTGCCAACACATGGCACGCACCGGCGCGTTCACCGTAAATATCAGTTACGGCTTAGGGCCCAAGTATCGCTTCCCCGACTATATGAAGCAAATCTACAAAGCCTTGCAATGGGTTGTCGCCAACGCCGATAAGTACGGCCTTGACCTCGACAACTTCGTCATTTCGGGCGACAGCGCGGGCGGACACCTGTCGATGGCAACCGTCAACTGCCAAAATCACCCCGAATATCGCGAACATATCGGGCTTCCCGACGTTGACCTCAAAATCAAAGGCATCATTCTCAACTGCCCCGCAATCGACTTTGAAGGGAAAATCATCAATCTGCCCGTCATTCGCACGATGACCTATCACTGCACGGGTATCAAACATTACAAAAAACTCAAGACGGAATACGAGTTCTACAACGAGTTGCAGGTCTTCTTGGGCGTCCAAAAACCCTTCCCGCGTATCTTCATCAACAACGGCATTCAGGATATCTTTACAAACGGCGGAAGTCGGAAACTCATAAAAGCCCTGAAAGCCAACGATATCCCCTATGAGTATTTCTGCGCGTGGGAACCGCTCAACTCTTTCCACGACTACAACCTCAAAACGTGGATGCCCTCGGCACGCTACGTCCTGAAAAAGGAAAAAAACTTCCTGTGGCGAGTTTATCAGGATAAATAACAAAAATCCGCTTTTGCGACAAAAAACAAGACGCCGAAAAAACGGCGTCTTTCTTTTGTGTTTTTTTGATTTTTCTTTCGTGTTAATTTATGTCCGATGGCTTTTGGTCAAATGTGGGATTCAATATATCTCACGACGTCGCCGACCGTGTGGAAGTCTTTCACGACCTCGTCGTCAATGGTGATGCCCCATTCGGACTCGGCGTCCATCAAAAGTTCGATAATGTCCAAGCTGTCCGCGCCGATGTCCTTGACAATGTCCGAGTCCATCGTGATTTTGCTTTTATCGATGCCGAGTTGGTTTTCAAGCATTTCTTTGATTTTTTCAAGTACCATAATTTATTATTCCTCCTTTTGGATATTTCATATTTTACTAAATAATCACCCGAAAGTCAATCGTCAAGGTCAATGAAAATCACGGGTTGTTCTTCGGCGACAACCGTCCCGATATATCCCGAGAAAATGTTCAGAGGCGTTGCAACGACTTTCTTGCCCTCAAAGTAAAGTTCGCCCGACACGTCGTTTGTCCGAACGCCCGCTATGCCCTCGCTGGTGAGTTTGAGATACGCTTCCTTCCTCGTCCATACAATAAGAAAACTTTCAAGGTCGTGCACTTCTTCCGCCTCGCCCTTGGTAAAGACGTTTTCCACAATCTTTTGATAGGCGCGGGGACGGAATTCTTCGATATCTATGCCGACCTCGGTCTGCGCCATTGCGACGACAACCAAAGCACCGCTGTGAGAAATCGAAAATCTGATGTCGGGGTATTCCTTGAAATAGGGCTTATCGTTGTGGTTTTTAAGTTCGGTAACCTCGCCCTCAAGCTTGGTTTTTTTCATTGTTTCAAGATATCTCGAAAGGCAGGTTTCGATAAGTTCGCGCCTGTTATAGTCACCGTATTTTGCAAAAATAATCATAGTTTACTCCTTTTTTTCAAGCAAAGAAAAAATGCGGTAATCTGCCAAAACAGCAGTTTACCGCACAATTTTGCCTACTTAACCTCTTTTAACTTTTCTTTTTTCTTGCGACGAACGTGGTCGGGACGATAAATAATACTGCGTTTATCCACCGTCTTGATGAAAATCGACGGCAAGAAAAAGTTGTGTTTTTGCTTCAATATTTTTTCGGCGGTTTTCTTTATTCCGATTGCGTCATCGCGCGTCAAAGGCGCGGAAAGATGTGACGGCCAGAATACGTCAAATCCGTCGATATTCAACAGTTTTTCTTGGGTTTCGTGATATTCTTCAATCGACGTCGCGTGCGCCAAAAACATCAGCATAAGCGGGTTCAGAATGTCCCCGGAAAACATAATTTTGTCGCTTCTTGACAAAAAGCACAATGAGCCTTTTGTGTGACCGGGCGTCTCGAAAACCTCGATTTTTTTGTCGCCGAGGTCGAAGATATGCCCTTCGTTTACGGGGATAAGTTCGGGCTCTTTTTCGACCTTTTTCATCACCGCGTCTTTAAACTTTATGCACTTGAAAAACATAAGATAGCGCATAACGATTATGTAAAATTTGCGGTATGCAAGGGTTGCTTCCTTGACAAAGTCTTTGTCGCGCCTTCCGACGTAGATTTTGTCGAATTGCTCGCGTCCGCCCGCGTGGTCGACGTGCCCGTGCGACAATACCATATCGTACGGCTTCCCCTCGACAAGCCTTTCGATGACCGATTTATAGTCGCCGACGCCCGTCCCGCAGTCGATGCACAGCGCGCGCTCGGAGCCCACAATCACAAACATCGTCGAAAGGTTGTATTCGTTGATTTTATAGATTTTCGGCGCAATTTCTTGCACATCGTAATCTTTCAGTTGGGTTTTCAGGGTTTTATCAACACTCATAATCCACCTCGCGATATATTATATCAGCCTTTCTGCGAAAAAACAAGGTTTGCAAAGATATTTTATTCTTCGCCCTCCTTTTTCGGACGGTATCTTCCGTTTTCGTTGAGGTAATAATATTTTCTTCCTTCTGTTTCGTAGAACGCAAGATTGCCGTCTCCGTCCTCTATATCAATAAGGTCTGGGTATTTCTTTTCGTCGGGAATTGTGTCAAAATATACTTTTATTTCATTATTAATTATTTTTGTCAAATCGATTTCTTCATAAAAGAATACACCTACGTCTTTATATTCTTCTCCTTCGGGAATGTGCGCGATCTCGGGGACTATAATAAGCTTTTTTGCACTACTCGGAATAGTGAGCTCCCCGTTCGCTATTTTATAATCTGTTCGTTTGCCATCCAAGAAAACAATATAGTTTTCCCCTCCTTCAATATTGATATTATAGGTTTTTTGTGCGGATTGCGGTTCTTCCTCGGCGGATTTTATGACGCTGACTTCGTTTGATATTCCGTCCGAAAAACCGTTTGCAACCGCCACGACTTTCACGATATTTTCGCCGTCTTTCAAAAACTTTGTCAAATCCGCCGTGACGCCAGCCGTTTCAAGGACTTGTTCGCCGTCGATAAACACCCGATATTCGGTTGCGCCAAGCACGCTTGTCCAGTTTGCGATGTTTTCGGAAATCGTGAGCACCGGCGAAGAAAGCGCGATGATGAGTTTGTATATGGTTTTCCCCTCGTCCGACGCAAGATACCACTCTTTTGCGTTTGCTGTCACCGCCACCTCGTAGGTTTTTGCCTCGGCAATGTACTCATAAATATCGAACGACGTCTTATCCAACAACGCAGTGATAATGCGCCCGTCGATTTTGACGGTGTAGTTTTCGGCGTTTTCAACCGCGTTCCACTTTGCGACAGTGCCGTCCATCGTGACCTCGGGAACAGAGAGTTTTTCGTATTTGCGATAAGCAATCGTCGCAACGTCGGAATAGTCGTAATTGCCGTTTGCAAGAGCCTGCACCGACACGAGATATTCGCCGACGCCATGCGCCGTTACAAGGTCGGCAATATCGATTTTGTTGTCCGAAAACCTTTCGACGCGTCTTATTTCTTTGTCGTTGTGTTGCACCGTCACGGCATACTCGTTCGCGCCGTCGGTTCTATCCCAAGACACCGCCGTGTTTTCAATCGACATTGACGGTTTTTCGATGGTTTTATGGGTTTTGTAAACAATGCTCGTCCACTCGCTTTCCGAAAATCCGTCAGCACCGATTGCGCGCACCTTGATTTCGTAATTTGCAGGAACAGCCACTTTATCGGTCAAATCATATGCATTATTTGTCGTTTCTATGATTTCGCCATTTATTTCGATTTCGTATCCGCTTGCATAAGGGACCTTGTCAAACGACAAAATAACTCGCCCGCCGTCAACGGCTACGCTCGCGTTTTCGACCTTTTCCAAAGCCAGCACGTTTTCATAAACAAGCGTTGCAAAGTTGCTGTCGTAGGTCAAACGATTGTCGCCGTTTGCACGCACTTTTATCTCATATTGCATCGGCGAAATTAGGATATCTTTAAGGGGGATTTGCGTGCTTGTCACGCCCGTTTCCACTTTGACGCCGTTTATCACAACGTCGTAGGACACGGCGCCCGTCACCTCGTAGAAAGTCAAACTTTTGTCGGCGGTCACGCTCAGCTGTTCGGGACGAGCAAGCGTCAGTCCGACAACTATTGTCGTCTTAAAATAATCCGAATCGAACGTCCTATCGATGGCGATCGCTTTTATTTCAACCGGGATTTCTTTACCTCTTTCAACCTCGATTTGCACGCGGTTTTCGTCTTTTTGGACGGCTGTCGTCACGCCGTCCACCACAATTTCATAGCCGTTGTTACCGGGAACGTTTTCAAACGTAAGATAATATTTTCCTCCGTTTTCGGCGACGTTAACGTTTGTCGGCGGTGTCAGTTTCGTTCCGCTTGCATTCGCCACGTTGCCCGCGCCAAACGACACAACCAGCGCAACCAGCATCGCAACTACAAACACCGCAATTGTCTTTTTCATTACGATTTTTCCTCCGCTTTATATATAATTTCGACAAAACTCGACTTGTATCCGTCGCGCATTGCCGTGACTTTTACGACTGCTTCCTTGTTTTTGTCCTCCAAACTGCCCGCAATATCCAACGTGTTGCCCTGCATTTTGTCGGTAACGTTCACTCCGTTGATTTCGACAAGATAAACGACGCCGTCCTCTTTGACAATGGCAAGTATCCCGTTTTCAATGCTTGCAACGGGCTTTCTCAGCGCCTCTTTATAAACGTATTTCGTTGGCGGTGTCGGAAGACTTTCGGGACGGTCGCCAATGGCGCGGACGGTAAAAACGTATTCGTCGGGCTCGATAAACATTGTATCGACGCGCACGCGCACCGTTTCGCCCGCAATTTCAACTTCCTCTTTCGACAAATCAAACTTTTTGTTGTTCATAAAGACGTCATAGCCTTTTGCCATAGGCGACTTTTGGAAAACAAAAAATACCTTATCTTCGTCAATTTCAATGCCTGCGTTTTTCGGGATGTCGTACGGGCGGACGTATGAAAAACTTATTTCGCTTTCCTTTTCGCCATAGTCTTCGGCTTTTGCGATAATCTTTATTATATGGTCGCCGTCCGACAAATTAAAGTCACGCAAATTCAGCGTCGCAACGGGCGAAACGGTATTTATAAATTTGCCGTCGATATAGACGTCGCACTCTGTTGCGCGCTTGTCTGCCGTCACGAAAACATTTCTTCCGTCACAGGTCAAATTTGGCTTTTGAAGTCTTTCCGAAAACACCGCGATGATTTTCGGGTTTTCGCTTAAGTTTTCGTATTTTATGGTTTTATCGGTATATTTTGTGCCGTCAACCTCGAAATATGAAAACACATAGTTTTCGCCATCATTTGCCGTCACGGTGATTTCTTCGCCGTATTCCGCATCGTCCGGGGCAATTACTTCGCACTCGTCCGCCGTCTTTTCGACAACTATTTTGTACTTTTTCTTTTTAATTTCGGCAACGAAAAGTCTGTCCGACTCGACCGAAAAAGTGTACTCGGAAGAAGACGCGACTTTGACGCCTTTTTCATAAATCCCCGCCGTTTCGTAATATTTTGGCGGTTCGATTTTTATGGTTGCGCTCTCGCCGAACTCGTACTTTCCCGCACCCTCTATTGTTGTGTTTTTGTCGGCGCAAAGCACCATCACGGTGTAAAGGTCTTTTGTCCCGACAATCTCGATGTCACTTGCCGAAAATCCGCCCACTGTGAAAGAATTGAATGAATAACCCTTTTTTGAAAACGACACGACGTCACCGCTTTTCAGATGCGGAATAAAAAACTTCCCGTTCTCGTCCAAGGAATAATTTGTCACTTCTCCGTTTATAAGAATTGAAATCTCAAAAAAATCGGCGTCCGTTGTTACCGTACCGCCGACAGAAAAATCGTTGTTAGTTTGTGTTTTTGAACAGGCTGAAAGCATAATCACCGTCGCGACAAGCATAAGCCACGGCAATATCTTTTTCCGTTTCATTTTTTTCCCCTCTTCTTTCTGTGCCAAGCAAATAAAGTTTTTTTCGTTGACACGCTTACAACAAATCGGTATATTTTCTGTCCGTAATGCGTTTAATAGTTTAACGCGCTAAATCTTCATCGTCAAGATATTTGTGCTAAATTTTGGAAATTTGTCAATTTTTTTGTCATTTTTCGCCGTTTTCCCCGACGTTTCTTAAACTTTGTCTAATTTTTTCCCTTTTGCGCACAAAATTGTTTTGGAAATGAAAAAACACGACGGAATTCAGTTGTTTACAAATTGTAATCAACTGAAAACGCCGTGGTTTTGGAAATGAAAACGAAGGACGGGGAAAAACCCTCGTCCTTCTTCTTTTCAATTATTTAATGTCTTCAAGCAGGTTTTTGCCGGGTTTGAAAGCAACGGTCTTCTTTGCTGCGATTTCGATTGCTTCGCCGGTTTTGGGGTTGATGCCCTTTCTTGCCGCGGTTTCTTTTGCCTTGAAGGTGCCGAAGCCGACAAGAGCGACGTCGTTGTTTGCTTTCAACGCTTCAGCGATGACTTGAAGGGTGGCGTCGATGGCTTCCTTGGCTGCCGCCTGTGAGATGTTTGCTTTCGCGGCGACTGCGCCGACAAATTCGTTTTTATTCATAGTTATCCTCCGTTTTTGGCTGTTGCCTGAAAACAGTATAACCGAAAAAACGCGTCCGTGTCAATAGAAACGGGAAAATTTGATAGGAACGGGGCGTTTTCGTATACGTTTTATAGTGTTAATAGTATCCGATATACAGCGTTCCGAAGCGCATAATTTCCGGAATAATCATATTCGCAAGGGAATAATAAATGATTTTTCCGTCGCGACGCGCCGTGACGACGCCCATCGATCTTAGGATTTTCAGCTGGTGCGACACCGTGGTTTGGTTGATATCCAGCATCTCGGACAAGTCGCCGACGCACATTTCGGAAATGCAAATCGCCGACAAAATTTTGATGCGGGTGCTATCCGACAACACCGAAAACAAATCGGAAAGCTCGGTTAATACGGCGTTGTTCGGAAGGTAATACTTGACTTTGACCTGAGTTTGACTGTCGATTAGTGGCATAATTTCCCCTCCCTCGCGTATTATATCAAAACAAAAATGCGCGCTTTTGAGTAAATTTATCTCTTTTTGTCGCATATTGTATTTTTAAGAGATTTTTGGGGGCGGAAAATGTTTGACGACAACTGGGTATTATATCTTTTCATAATAATGGCGTTGTTTGCGCGGGACGGCGAAATTCAGGGGACGGAACTTATCGTGCTGATGGCGTCGACGCTTGCCGTGCTTATCGGCGAAAATCAGAGCGGATACGACTTTTCGTCGTGCAAATCGACAAATAACGCGCCTTAACGATTTTATAAATCGTTTGACACTTTTTCGTCGTTGCTTTACAATAGATAAAAAGAGGTGCTAATATGACCGAAATTCAAGAAATCGCCGAAAGGCTCAAGGGTATCCGCGAAATGGAGGACGTTTCCACGGCGGAAATGGCAAGTTGCGCGGGCATATCCGAACAAGAATATATCGACTACGAGGCGGGCAAAAAGGACTTTACCTTTACCCTCCTTTACAACTGCGCCAAAAAACTGGGCATCGACATTACCGAATTGCTTTTGGGCAAGTCGCCCAACCTTTCGGAATACTCGATTGTGCGCGCGGGCTACGGTATGAAGTTAAAACGTCGCGAAGGCTTTGAGTATCTGCATGTCGCGCAATATATGAAGAACCGCATTGCCGAGCCGTTTGTCGTCACCGCGCCGTATATCGAGGAAGAACAGGACAAGGAAATTCACCTGTCCAGCCATCAAGGTCAAGAACTCGACTTTATCTTGGAAGGAAGCCTGAAATGCAATATCAACGGAAATATCGAGATTTTGCACGCCGGCGACTGCTTGTACTACGACAGCGGAAAACCCCACGGTATGATTGCAACCGGCGGTGGAAAGTGCGTGTTTTTGGCAATCGTGATGGCAAAATAGTCTTTCAATCGAGGTGGAAAAATGAAAGGTACCGTTGCGATAATAGGGGCGAACCAGACGGGTTTGTTCACCGCAAAACTGTTTTCGGAACAAGGCTTTTCTGTTTTCGTTTTTGAAAAAAACAGCCGTGAAAACTCGGCGTACGAATGGACGGACGATATTGCTCCGTCCGTTTTCAAAGAGGTGGGCTTGGACTTCCCTCCCAAAGAGATTTTCACCCGCACAAAAAATCTGACCTTTGTTCCGCCCGACAAGAAAAACCCCGTTACCCTTTCTCAACCCGAAAACGAGCGGGAAATAACCGTCGATAGGCGCGCTTTGAACGAATGGCTTTTGTCCCTTCTTCCAAATTCCGCCGAGGTCTATTACGACGCGACGGTCACGCGCGTGCTGACGGACGGCGAAAACGTCGTCGGGGTGGAGCTTGAAAACGGCGAAACTCTTGCAACCGACCTCGTCATCGACTGCGGTGGTGTAAATTCGTCGGTCAGACAGTCGCTTCCAAAGGAACTGAAAATCGAGCCTTTCGCCCTCGATGCCGACAAACTGTTTGCGCGACGTGCTTTTTTCAAACGTCCCGCGGACTGCCCTATTCCAACTCACCCGAAAAAAATCTATCTCAAACATCGAAACGAGCAAGGAATGTCTTGGTGCTTTTTGAAAAGCGACGACCAAACGGCGGACGTGCTTGTCGGACGAATCGGCGAACTTTCAGACGAAACTTACGAGCGCGCACTTGACGACCTGAAAAAAGACAATCCCGTCATCGGCGAAAAAATCCCTTGTGACGAACGCACTTTTGAAATCCCCGTGCGCCGTCCTCTTTCTCGCATAGTCGCAAACGGATATGCTCTTTTGGGCGACAGCGCGTGTATGACCGTGCCTTTGTCGGGAAGCGGTATCGCAAGTTCGATGCGGGCGTCGAAGATGCTTTTGGACGCAGTGCTCACCGCGGGTAAGGAATATCCTTTTTCCATAAAAATCCTTTACCGCTATCAGTTGAAATTTATGCGGGAAATCGGCGGTATGCACTCGGCGGTCGAATATGTGAAAAACAAACTTTTGTCGTCGGACAAAAACGAAATAAACGACCTTGTCGCGTCGGGCGTTATGGAAGGGCTCGTGCTTGCGGTGTCGGGTGCGGGGACGAAAAACCTTATGAGCGCGTTTTTGAAATTACCTTTCAAACACTTTTCGCTCTTTCGGGCTTTATCGCGGGCGTTAATAAAGTCAACAATTATCGTATCCCACGCCACGAAAATGCCACCCCGCTTTGACGAAGCAACCTTTGACAAGTGGTGCAAAAAGTACGACAAGCCGTTTAAGAGATAAATTTGATACATAAAGTTGCCTTTTTGGCAATACGGAGGAATATATGAACAAGGAAATAATTGTTGTAGGAGCCAACCAAACTGGGCTGATTTTTGCGACATTTGCGCGGGAGTACGGCTTTGACGTCACGGTGTACGAGGCAAAAAAACAAGACGACGTCGCCTACGACTGGACGGACGACATGGTGGAAGAAACCTTTTATGAGGTCGGTATTCCCCTGCCCCCGAAAGAAATTTATACAAGAAAAAGAAACTGGGCTTTCGTCCCGCCAGAAAAGCGCGTGAACGTACAAATGGATCTTCCCGAAGACCAGCTCGATATGGCGATTTATCGCCGTCCTTTCAATGCGTGGCTGTTGAAGCGCGCCGAGGACGCAGGCGTAAAAGTCCACTACGAAACGCCCGTAAAGCGCGCAATCGCCGACGGCAACCGCGTCATCGGCGTGGAGCTTGAAAACGGCGAAGTCTTGTCGGCGGGGCTTGTCGTGGACTGCGGTGGCGTCAATTCGCGCGTCAGACAGTCTTTGCCAAAAACCCTCAAAATCACGACGAACATCGACAAAAACGACACCTTTATCGTAAGGCGCACGTTTTTCAATCGTCCCGAAAACACGGCGCGTCCCGTCTATACCAACCGCGCCTACCTCAAACATATCAACGAGCGCGGAATATCCTGGTGCACCCTTTCGCACGACGAAAAATCCGCCGACGTCCTTATCGGTCGAGTTGGCGAAATGTCCGACAAAACCTACGAAAACGCCCTTGCCGATATCCGCCGTGACAACGAAATCGTGGGCGACGAAATAATAACGGGCGGACAACTTTTGCAAATTCCCGTGCGCCACCCCCTGTCGCGTATCGTCGCAAACGGATACGCACTTTTGGGCGACAGCGCGTGCATGACCATTCCTATGCTGGGAAGCGGTATGAAAGCCTCGAAAATCCTGGCGGAAGTCATCGCCACCCCCACGACCGAAAACCCGTTTTCCATTGAAAACCTTTACCGCTATCAAGCGAGGTTTATGAAAGAAATCGGAGGCAAGCACTCTGCCGTCGATATGATGAAAAACTGGCTGTTGAACAGTAAGCCGGGCGAGGTCGATTTCCTTCTTGAAAAAGGCGTGGTTTCGCGGAAAATCCTTGTCGAGGCAAGTGCCGGGCACATGGTTGTGATGTCTCCTTTCGAGATGGCGCAATCCGCCGTAAAAGGCATACGAAAACTTCCGCTTTTATTAAGCCTTGCCGTGCTTTTGCAAAAGATGAAAAGGGAATGCAAAGTCGCGTCGAATATGCCGAAAAAGTACGACGAGGACGCTTTTTCAAAGTGGGAAGAAAAATACGAAAAGCCTTTCAAAAAATAACGGCTTTTCAGTCTTCTTGATTTCCGAAAAGAAAACCGCCGATTGCTCGGCGGTTTTTCAATTTGTTATTTCGTTTCGTCGGACGCGTCTTTTTTGTCGTCCTCTTTGTTTTGAGGTTCCTCTCTCTTTTCCTTATCGTCCGATTTTTTGTCGTCCCCGTTTTCGATTTTTTCAATCTTTTCTTTCAGTCTTTCGTGAATTTTATCGATTGCGTCGGACGCCTTTTTATCGGCGTTTGCCTGCGTTTCCTCCGAAGGCTTTTCCTCGGTCTTCATTTTTTCCATATTTTTTTCGTTGTCGATTTTGATGATTTCGTCGGGCGTTTTGCCTTCAAACAGCATATCGACTTCGTGTTGGAAAATGGTTTCTTTGATGAACAAAATCTTGACCATATTGTCCAAAAGATCGCGGTGTTCCAAAATTATATTTTTGGCGGTGTCGTAGCACTCGTCCAAAATACTCTTCATTTCGGCGTCGACTTTTGCGGCGGTTTCGGGGGACATACCCTGCTGATTGAAGTCACGTCCCAAGAAAACTTCGTGCTCGGGATTGCCGAGATATATCGTGCCAAGCGGGCTCATACCCCACTCGGTGACCATTTTTCTGGCGATTGCGCTGGCGCGTTGGATATCGTTGCTTGCGCCGGTGGTGATATCCTCGATGACGATTTCTTCGGCGACGCGTCCCGCAAGCATCATTGCGATTTCGTCCATCAGCTTGCCACGGGTGACGTGGTTGTCGTCGTTGACGGGACGGGTGATGGTATAGCCTGCCGCCTGACCGCGCGGGATAATGGACACTTCGTTGACCTCGTCGCAGTTTTTCAGAAGTTTGGCAACGATTGCGTGACCGCTTTCGTGATACGCCGTAATGCGCTTGTCGCGCTCACTGACGACACGGCTTTTCTTTTGCGGGCCCGCGATGACCTTATTGATTCCCTCGTTGATATCGCCCATCGAGATGACCTTTCTGTTGTCGCGAGCGCAAAGGATTGCAGCCTCGTTCAAAAGGTTTTCGATGTCCGCGCCGGTGAAACCCGACGTCAAACGAGCAAGCGTTTTGAAATCGATGTCGGGAGCAAGAGGTTTGTTCCTTGCATGAACCTTGAATATCGCTTCCCTTCCGCGCACGTCGGGGACTTGCACGTAAATCTGACGGTCGAAACGGCCGGGACGAAGAAGTGCGGGATCGAGAATATCCGCGCGGTTGGTCGCCGCCATAACGATAATGCCGTCGTTTTTATCAAAGCCGTCCATTTGGACAAGAAGTTGGTTGAGGGTTTGCTCGCGCTCGTCGTGACCACCGCCCAAGCCCGTTCCGCGCTGTCTGCCGACCGCGTCGATTTCGTCGATGAACACTATGCACGGCATATTGTGCTTTGCCTGCTCGAACAGGTCGCGCACACGAGACGCACCGACACCGACGAACATTTCGACAAAGTCACTTCCGCTTATGCTGAAAAACGGCACGTTCGCCTCGCCCGCAACGGCTTTTGCAAACAGGGTTTTACCTGTGCCCGGAGGACCGACAAGCAAAACGCCCTTGGGAATTCTTGCGCCAATGTCCACAAACTTTTTGGGGCTTTTCAAAAACTCCACGATTTCTTGCAGTTCTTCCTTTTCTTCTTCCGCACCCGCAACGTCGGCAAAGCGGACTTTGACCGTCTGGGTGACGCGGGCTTTGGTCTTGCCAAAGTTCATTGCCTGTTGATTTTGCCCTTGGCTTTGGCGATAAATGATGAACATCACGACGCCCAAAAGCACGACCGACAATATCGGCAACATCAAGCTGTACAACATCGAGCGACGTGCGGGATTGTCGTAAGTTATTTTGGGTGACGTCCAGCCGACCACAGTGGAACTTTTTTCACACTCGGCGATAACGTCGTAAATTTGTTGGACGTTTCTGTTGGGGATATAGCAAAACGCGTCGTACTTGTTGGGGAACGTTTTTTCGGAAATGTTGCTGTCCTTATATCTGACTTTCAAGACGTAGTCGCCCGAAATTTGGATATTTGCGACCTTGCCGTCCTTGATGTCCTTGACAAGCGAGGAGTAGCTTATCTCGTTTGCGCCGTTGTCCGACAACAACATTGCGATAAGCACGACCGCGACAAGACAAATCAGAAATATTACTATGCCTTTGGTTCTTTTTTTCACTTTGTAATAGCCTCCGCTTCCGTGATAAAAGCTGATAGAAAATCGTATTTATTTATCTTTATCACGAAGTTAGTACTATTATAACATAAATTGCCTAAAAATCAACTAAATTTGAAAACGCGAGATTTTTGGATTTTCACGCCGAAAACAAAGCGCGATATAGCACAATCGCAATTTTAACGCTCGTTTTTTGCACGTTATCCCACGATACTGACAAAAGAGCGTTCAGCGCGTCTTTGGACGGTTTTTCTACGACGGCAAGAACGCCGACGTCGCCCGTCGGGTTTTTGACGCCCGTCACCGCCCGTTTCGGATTTACTCCGCCCGAAACGATATGGACGTTTCCGCACGCTATGCCCTCGGAAAGACACGCGTCCACCGCGATAACGGGACTGTCGGGGTGTGCAAGTTCGATGAGTTTTAGGAACTCTTTCACGTTTTTTCCGTTGACGCTTTTCCCCGTTTCGCCATACACAAAACACCTTGCGTTCAGTTTATTTTTCAGAATATCGCCGACAATCGGCCCAACGCTGTCGCCTGCGATTTTGTCGCTTCCTATGCATAAAATTACCGGGATTCCCTGCTTCATTTTTCTCTCCTTTGTGGAATTATTGCCCGAGATTTCAAAAATAAGCGTCTTTTTGATAAAATTTGTTTGATTTCTTCCATATATTTGGTATAATATTTATAACTATCGATAAATATCGTAAAAAGAGGGATTATGGTATGTTAAATTCTTTATGTGCGGCCGCGGTCAATCCATCGGATATAACCGTCCTTGTGGTTTTGGTCATCGGCTTAATTGCGGGCATCGTCGCGGGCTTTGCAAAAATGCTCAACGGTACGCTCGGCGGTCTTATCGCAATCGTTGCGACGGTTTGCTTGGGGTTCTTCCTTTCGGGCATGCTCGCATCGAGAGTTCCCGCCTTTGTGGGATTACAGGATAAAATTACCAATTTCTTTTCCAGCAAGTTCGACGTCTGCGCCTACAACGCAAAAGTCGCCGACGGGGAACTTTTGATAAACGTCAGCGGTGACAAGTGGACAAGCGTTTCGGTTTTGTTTGACGGCTCGTCCAAACTCAAAATCGCGCTTCTTGTACAAACCGTTTGTGTCAAACTTTTCAGCGGAGTGCTCACGGGCAGTATCTCGCTTGCAACTCTTGCGGGGCTTTTGGTGGTACGCGGACTTTGCGCACTTATCATCTTCATCGTATCGATTATCGTGTTATCGATTTTGTTCTCGGTCATTTCAAGTATCCTTTCGAAAATCGCCGAAAAACAAAAATCCTTCCGCGCGCTTGACCGCATCTTCGGTCTTATCTTCTCGGTTGCATTGACGGTCGCCCTCATCTTTGTGGTTATGTTCGCCATTGCAAAAGTCGGTCCGTCCGCGCAGGTCGCAATCGACAATATCGAGGCGGGCACCGTCGCAAAATGGTTCTACGAAAACAACCCGTTTTTACTTCTGTAATTCTTGAAAATAAAAAATAAGCAAGGAGAATATCCTTGCTTTTTTTATGCCCTTTTTGTTTTCTGTATTGTTTTGAGATATATCAGCAACACCGTGATGTCCGCGGGGCTGACGCCCGAAATTCTCGAAGCCTGTCCGAGCGTTGCGGGGCGTATCGCAGAAAGTTTTTGTCGCGCCTCGATACGAAGTCCGCTTAAAGCGTTATAATCGATATCTTCGGGCAAAATCTTTTCTTCCAGACGGCGCGCGTCCCTTATCGTGGCGTCTTCCTTTTCAAGATAGCCTGCGTACTTTATCATCACTTCCGCCGAAAACAGCGCGCTTTTTGAAAAGGACGAAAATGCGTCGGTCACCTCCGCGATCGCCTCGAACGTGATGCCGGGGTGCTTCAACGCCTCTTTTACGGGCATGGTTTTTTCGACCTGCACGCCCTCATACTTTTCAAATATTCCGCCGTTTTCCTTTTTGATTTTGACGATTTCGGCGGTTTTTATAATTTTATTTATTTCGTCGCGACGCGCCTGCATTCTCAAAAGTCGCTCTTCTGTCGCAAGCCCCAAATCGTATCCTTTTTCGGTCAGTCGCAAGTCGGCGTTGTCTTGTCTTAGGCGCAGGCGATATTCGGCACGCGCCGTCATCATACGATATGGCTCGTTGGTGCCTTTCGTGACAAGGTCGTCGATAAGGACGCCGATGTACGCCTCGTCGCGGTTTAATACAAACGGTTTTTTGCCGTCGATATACAACACCGCGTTGACGCCCGCCATAAGACCTTGCGCCGCCGCTTCTTCGTATCCGCTACTGCCGTTGATTTGCCCGGCGGAATACAATCCTTTTATCTTTTTGACTTGCAGTGACGAAGAAAGTTCCAGCGGGTTTATGCAGTCGTATTCTATCGCGTACGCGTACCTTATAAAACGCGCGCGCGTCAGTCCTTTTATCGAGTGGTACATTTCTTCCTGCACGTCTTTCGGAAGGCTGGACGACATTCCCTGTATATACATTAAATCGCTGTCGCGCCCTTCGGGTTCGACAAAAATTTGGTGGCGGGTTTTATCGGGAAAGCGCATTACCTTGTCTTCAATCGACGGGCAATAGCGCGGTCCGACGCCCTGTATCGTGCCGTTATAAAGGGGGCTTCTGCCGATATTTTTTCTGATTATCGCGTGGGTTTCTTCGTTAGTGTAGGTCAACCAGCACGGCATTTGATTGTATAATTTTCCGTCGTGCATGAACGAAAACGTGCCGATATCTTCCTCGCCGTCCTGAACGTCCATTTCGTCGTAGTCGATGCTGTCTTTTGCGATGCGGGCGGGGGTGCCCGTCTTGAAACGGCGAATATCGATGCCCAATCCTATCAGGTTTTCGGTCAGATGAGTGGCGTTTTTGAAGCCGACGGGACCGCTGTCTTTTGTTTCCTCGCCAACTATCGTGCGCCCGTTCAAGTAAACGCCCGTCGCGATAACGACCGCTTTTCCCGCGATTTCGCCGTGGTTTAACGTCGCAATTCCGTTTGCTACGCCGTCTTTTACAAGTATCTTCGTCGCCTCGTCGAAAAGAAGGTCAAGGTTTTCTTGCTTTGTCAAAACGTCCAGCATTATTTCGTGATAGACCGCTTTGTCGGCTTGCCCGCGAAGACTGAACACCGCAGGACCTTTCCCGCGATTCAGCATTTTGATTTGCAACAACGCCTCGTCCGCAGAAAGCCCCATCTGCCCGCCGAGCGCGTCCACTTCCCTGACAAGGTGTCCTTTTGCCGTTCCGCCGATTGCGGGATTGCACGGCATAAGCGCGACGCCCGCCTTTTCAAGCGTCGTAAGCAGGGTTTTTTTGCCCATACGGGCGGTCGCAAGTGCCGATTCTATGCCGGCGTGCCCCGCGCCTATTACGATTACGTCGTAAGATTTTTCCATTATTTGCCCACGCAGAATTTGTCGAAAATGTCGTCGATGATTTTTTCGCTGACCGTCTCGCCCGTGATTTCGCCAAGCGCGGTATAGCCCTCGGTAAGCACTGAGATGACGCAGTCGGTCGTGACGCCCGCCCTCAATGCGGACAATCCTTCATCGACTTTGTCTTTTGCTTTCAGCACGGAAGATAGTTGTCTTTCGCTTGTCAGGACTTCTCCGTCCGCCGTCTTTCCCTCGTCGAAAAAGTCGGATATTATTTTCAAAAGGTCGTCAATTCCCTCGCCTGTTCTTGCGCTGACGAACACTTTGTTGTTGTCGTTTTTTGTCAAATTTACAAGGTCGCGCTTGTTGAAAACTTCAACGACTTTTTTGCCGACAAGCGCGTTGTCAAGAGCTTTGTTTTCGGCGCTGTCTTGCGTCGCGTCGTAAACGCGAAGTACCAAACGAGCGTCTTTAACTATCGAAATCGAACGGTTAATGCCCTCTTTTTCAATTTCGTCGTTACTTTCACGTATGCCCGCGGTGTCGCAAAGATTGATTTTTTTGCCGTTTAGTTCAAAGCTGTCCGAGATAAAATCGCGAGTGGTCCCTTTTATTTCGGACACTATCGCGCGGTCGTATCCCAAGATTGCGTTCATAAGGCTGGACTTTCCGACGTTGGTGTCGCCGACAAGCGCAACGTCCATGCCCTCTTTTATCATTTGCCCGTAGGCGCGACTTTTGGCAAGTTTTGACAGTTCCGACGATATTTTTGCAAGTTCTGTTTCAGCAGACGGCAAGGTTTCGTCCTCGAGTTCCTCGGGATAGTCCAGCACCGCCACAAGCCCCGTCAACACCGAGCGCAGATTGTTTTGCACGTCACGCACCGCCTTTGAAAGTTTGCCCGTCATAAGGCGATACGCCGTCTTGACCGCGTCCGCGCTGTCGGCGTTTATCATATCGATGACGCCCTCGGCGTCGGATAAATCCATTTTTCCGTTGAGAAACGCGCGACGGGTAAATTCGCCACGCTCGGCAAGTCGCGCGCCACGCTGTACGCACTCTTCGATAACGCCCTCGGCAATCCTTGTTCCGCCGTGGACGTGAAACTCGACGACGTCCTCGCCGGTATAACTTTTCGGCGCTTTGAAATAAACCATATAACAAAGGTCTGAAAAGTTTTTGGTGGTTATCTTTCCAAAGTACATATAGTTTGGCAGAATTTCGCCCTTTATCGCCTTGGATTCAAAAACGGCGCGAGCAATCGTCAGCGGACTTCCGCTGAGCCTGATAACCGCTATACCGCCCTTTCCCGCGGGCGTTGACAATGCCACAATCGTTTCCATACTAATTTACTTTATAATAAAAATTCTCACCAAAAATCGGCGAGAATTCCTTTCGCCATTCGCAAAATCGGCGATTCTATACACTCTAAAACGGCAGTCGCCATTTCTCTTTCTCCAAAATCGGCGATTTTATGCTCTCTAAAACGGCAGTCGCTACTTCTCTTTCTCCAAAATCGGCGATTTTATACTCTCTAAAACGGCAGAATTTTGATGAGATTACGGGGTTCTTGGCGGGTTCCGAAAAATCCAGTGTACTTTGCGTACACGATTTTTCGGGTTCTGCCAAAACGCCGTAAGGTCGCAAAATTATGCCGTTTTAATTAAAAGTGTTTTTTGGTATAGCCAAAGGATTTAAACTTCGGCGGTCCGTTCTTCTTCAGATTAAACTCCGTTGCGGTGTCCTCGGCGGATTTCACGGCGGGGGCTTCGGTGCAATTTTCGCGACGTTCGCCGTTTCTTCCTCTGTTTCTGTCGTTGCGCCTGTTGTCGGGGCGTCTTCCGCCACGGTCGTTATCGTAGCCTTCGCGCACGCCTCCCTCTTTGGGGACGATGACGATATGACGATTCATATCCTCGCCCTCCGACTCGGTGGTGGCGAACTTGCTGTTTTGAAGCGCGGTGTGAATGACGCGACGCTCGAACGGGTTCATAGGTTCAAGCTCGACTTTTCTTCCGGTGCGGTACGCCTTGTAGGCAAGGCGGTTGGCAAGGGACTCAAGCGTTTCGACGCGTTTTTCGCGGTAGTTTTCGGCGTTGATGGACACGCGGATAAAGTTGTGTCCGCGCTCGTTCACGAGGATAAGCGCAAGATACTGAATGGCGTCCAGCACTTCCCCGCGATAGCCGATGATGACACCGCTGTCGCTTCCCGTGATATTGACGGTGATTTCCTCGTCGCTGACCTCGCAATCGGCGTAGCAACGAAGGTTCATTCTTTCAAAAAGCCCGTTCAAGAAATCGATGACGATGTCCGCGGGGGTTTCCTTGCGCGCCACGGTCACGACCGCTTTGCTGAAAATTCCGCCTTCTTGCAAAATCTCGATTTCGGCGTTATCTCTTTCGATGCCGAGCTCTTTCAAGCCTTCCTCGATTGCCTTTTCGACCGAGGACGCTTTGACTTCTATCTTTTCCATAGGAGTTCTCCTTATTATTTGAAGGTTGATTCCAGACGCTGTTCTTCGTGGCGTTTGTCGTTGACCTTGACGCAGGCGTTGTAAATAAGCTGGAATACGGTGCTGAACAGGTTGCTTATTACCATATATACCGTGAACGCGGTGCTATATAAAAGCGCGAATACCGCCAGCATTATGGGCATAAACCACTGCATCATCTTCATATTTGCCTGCATTGCGTTTTGCATATCTTTGCCGTTTCCGCCAGCCGTGGGGGGTTGAGGCGGTTGAGTTTGCTTCATAAGTTTTGTGGACGCAAAGGTGATAAGCCCGGTGATAATGGGCAACAACATAAAGCCGTTCCAACGACTTCCGCTCTTGCCGTTTCTCTTGACGTTGTTGTACTTTGCGATAAGCGGATCCATGACTTCTTCGTATTCGGTTTTATTTCCGTGCTCGATAGAAGCGGTGTCAATGCCGAGTTTGCCTATTCCGTTGCCGATGAAAGTTTCGTAGTTGGGGATAGGATTTTTCCAGCTGTCGGGCATAAACACGTTGTTTACCCACATAAATTTGATTTCGTTTTTGTACTTTTCTTCAAACTTTTTCAAGACATCGGCTTGTGCAAACGCGGTCGCTTTATCTTTTGCGATATTGCTTGCCGTGTCTTTTGCTTCCTGTTCGGACTTGCCTTCGCCGATTAAACGGTTGTATTCCGCCGTGTTAATCGTCGATTTTTGCGCTTCGTACGTCGAAAAATACGTCGTGGAAAGGTCTTTGTACATATTCACGTTGTATTGCTTTACCATGCCGTTAAAGCCCGAAAAGACCATGAAGAATATGACAAGCGAGATTATCGAAGGAAGACAACTGCCAAGCATGCTGTACTTTTCCTTGCGGTAAAGTTCCATCTGCTTTTGCGAATAAAGTTCCTTATTTCCGGCGTATTGCTGTTGCAACTTCTCAAGTTGGGGCTTCATTCTCTCCATTGCGCGATTGTTCTTCGTCATGACAACTTTCTGCCATACGTCGAAGGGCGACATCGCCAGTTTTAAGATGAGAGTGAAGCATATTACAGCCACGCCGTAGTTACCGATGCCTTTGTTCAGAGCGTCGATAAGCCACATTACGCCTTCGGCAATTTTGTTCGCCGAAAGTCCCAGCTCCATTATACTAACCATTTTGCGTTTCCTTTATAGTTTTCTGCCACGGGATCGTATCCGCCCTCGTGGAACGGGTTGCATCGAAGTATCCTCTTTGCACCCATCACGCATCCTTTGAAGAATCCGTGCTTTTCAATTGCCGTCAGGGTGTACATCGAACACGTCGGCACGTATATGCACGGACGCGTCAAATTTATCGAAATAAAACGTTTGTAAAATCCTATTAAAATGCGGGCGAGCGTTTTCATAATCACTTGGAATGGCTCAAAAGTTCGGCCTTTTTGAGGAGCGACCTCATCGAATCGGCAATTTCGCTACTTTTCTTGCCGTAGACTGTGCTTCTCGCCACGAATATCAGATTGTGTCCTGGGGTTATCTCGGTTATCGCTTGGCGGACGCTCTCGCGCATCTGCCTCTTTACCCTGTTGCGCTGGACGCTTCCGCCGACTTTCTTAGAAACCGAAAATCCGACTTTCAACGCCCCTTTCGTCTTTACTACGTACAAAACGAAATCGTCGTTTGAAAAAACCGTGCCTTTCCTGTAAATGTAGTTGAAAGACGCGCGCTTTTTTAACTTATATTCCTTTTGCATCGGTGCGACGAGCCCTCAGCCCGCACAATTAGTTGTGCGGGGCAAGTCTTGCTCTGCCTTTGTTGCGACGACGTTTCAATACGTTGCGTCCTTGCTTGGTTTGCATTCTTTTCCTGAAACCGTGTACCTTGGTTACGTGTCTTTTCTTGGGTTGGAATGTCCTTTTCATATATGCCTCCTTAATAGGGATTATTTCTTCACTATTGTTATTATAATATAACAATGCCAGTCAATTATAAGTAAATTTCCCCTCGGTGTCAACCGATTTGACGACTTTAAGGAAATGACGGCGTTAAGTTTTTTTGTGTTTATTTGATATATAATCAGACCTTGCTTTTCGATTTTCGGTTTTTCTTGCGCCTTTCGTGCAAGCATTGTGAATGCCACCCGAGAATGTTTCCAACTGTCTTCGCCCGCGTTTTTGTCAAAAGCCTTGTTGCACTCTCGGCAAAAACGCAAAGTATTAGACCGTTCGCGCGCCAAGTTTTCGCCATAAACCGCACGGCAACGCTCTCTCAACCCGTTTCTTTTATGATTTTTGAAAAGACGAGTGCGGTTGATATTTTTGTACAAAATGACCTTATCAAAAAGCAAGAATATCAGCGTTTTAAAAAAACAAACCGTACAAAGTACGGTTTAACCTTTTTTCTTTCGAGTTTTGCCGATTCTTGCGTTTTCTCGATTTGCAAAACAACTCGGTTTTTGTCGTTTTTCGAAAACCTTACATTTGTATAGTTTTTAATCGGTTTGCTTTTTGTTTTTATTTTCACGTTTTCTTTTTACAAAAAGCCTCGCTTCGGTAATAATAATCGGCGCAAGAATATTCACAATGACGCTTCCTACAAAATACCAAAATAAGTCGATTTTGATATTAAAACAGTATTTTGATATTATCAGAGCTATGCCAACAACCATTGATGTTATTGCCAAAATTATCATTACTTTTGGGGCAAATTTGTTTGCATATTTCCAGTATTCCTCGTTTATTGATGACCGCTTGGTACGATACCCGTACAAACTGTTCATCGGAGGCGTTTTAATAAGCAATATTATTGATGCCAATATGAGCGACAGTTGAATACCGAACGTATAAAAAAGATCTCTCCACATAATCCCTCCTTTTGTCAGAAAAAAACCCCTCCGAAATTAACTTTGTCGCACTTTACTTCTGAAAAAGCAAATATTCCGCTTTTAATCTTTTGAGGCCTTGAATTTTTCCAAGCAGTAACTCTGAAACTAAAAATTAACAGGCAAAAAAATAAACAAAAGATTTTATTTATTAAATTATATCATCTACTCTCTCCATTGTCAATATTTGTTCTTTTTCCGGTTTTTTCCTAAATCGAGCAAACGGGTTTTTTCTCCCTCGTATATCGAACTGCTCCGCCAATAATCAAACCACAAATCTCGCCTTTTCTTTTCGTTTCTCGTTTTTGTTCACCCAACAGTAACCCTGTCCAAATAACTCTGTCACAGAATCTTAAACGTAGTTGCCCTTCAAAAAACCGTCGCAAAATCGTTGAACCTTGCGAAACCATTCTTCCCGACAGACTATCGTTTCACGCGAAACAATGGCTTTTTGCGCGCAAAAACCATTTACTAAAATCAACAATACCGCGCCGTCACCCCTTGTCAATGAGCCTAATCGGAACACAACATGCTCCACATGCATTCAGTCACAAGGTAATCATGGCTACAAAACGGAAAACCGCCGAACCGTTCAACAACTCGAAAGAATAAACAATGTCTCCGCCAAAAGGAACTATCCTCATCAACAACTCGGATAAATTTGTCGGACAAACAATGCCAACCGTGAATAATACGAACTGTACTAATCCGAAACAACCTCTCTTTTGCAGTCAGACAGAACGAAAATATTAAAAATTGACGCCCCGTAAGCACGGGCGCATAATTTAACAACTAAACCACCATACCATGAACATTAAACACGCAAGCCGACATTCGCACCCGAAACAATCCGTAATATACTTTTTGCTTTATTATACAACTATTTGTGGCACCACAAACATTGCACATCCACATTGCCAAACTCACCCGCAATAGTTTTGCTTAAACAAAGCATTTTCTCTTCCATTCTTGTCATTGCACGCGAGCGGGTTAATACTCTATTCCTAAGCCATAAGCGCAACAACAACTTTGTCAAAAATACAACGTCGGATCTGCGTGACCAAATCGTCAATAATTTTGACTATTTTTGAAAAAAGCAACCACCACTACACTTGTCGTACAGAGGCGAATTTTTGCAAAACACGGATATTGCGACAATTTGGCAATGTTCATATTATCCTTGTCCGATAATAAAAACCCTATTGTTTTTGCCTAACGAAATTATCACAAATTAAAAACAGGAACGCTGTTAAAGCAAGCAACTAATTCACTGAGAGTTTTGAAAAAAGTCTCAAATCTTTCTTTCGGAACCCTTTTTAATTTGAAAACCAAATACGACGTTACAAATAACCGAAAATATTAACCGGTCGCACATGTTCTATTTATAAAAGCATTCCTAACCGCATAAAAAAGAAACCTCCAAAAACCCCGTCTATTTTGGTAATAACAAGCTAAAACACGGCTATAAATCTTTTGCGCCACACAACACAGGAAATAACAAGGAAAGTATTCTCGAAGTCACGATATAACCATACTCGCATAATATTCTGTCTCTCACCAACCAATGTGCCCAATTTTCCCGATCTTTGAAAATTCGCCACTTGAAACACAGTAACAAGCAATTAACAAAAACATAATAAACAAACATATAAACGTCACTCAAATCCGCCAAAACCACGCTGACAAATTAAAAATCGGACAAATACAATGATATATCGTTTCAAGAAAAGGCCAAACAAGGGCAAAACCATTACAAAAACATCAAATTTATTCAACGGGGCACGAATTTGATTTTTTATTTTTATAATATGCCAACCGTGAATAATACGAACCGTGGTCTTGCTCCGTGTTTTTGACCAAAACCTCGTTGCGCTCACGGCTTATACATACAGTATTAACCCGCTCGCGTGCCTTGTTTTCGTCTAAAAACGCGGGGGCAATACTCCTTAGACCAAACCACCGAGAATTTCGATGATTTTTGGGAAAAATGAACGCAGTTGTACTTTTGGTACTACAAGCGAGTTTTTGCAAAAAAGCACGGAAATATCGGCGATTTCTAACAGTTCGTATTATTCACGGTTGGCATGCAACGGCTATTCAAACGGCGAGAAAAACATAATAAACCAAAGAAACACCCGCTTTACTATATTTTTCTCGCTATTGCAACATAAACAAATTATCAAACACAACCAATCGAAAAATAGAACGTAAACAAGATTTTCAAAAAGCACGTTGACAGGCAATTCTTTTTTTTCAATAATATGTTAAATATACATAAACCCTGTCAACATAAAACATTCTTTGAGGTCGATTATCTCAAATATGACGTTTCTATCCGTTGACATTATGTAGATTTTCTGGGAAAAGAGCAAAAAGATATCCACAATGTTACTATCGAACGTTTCACGTGAAACAACGATGATTTTACGCTATTTTTGCTTGTCTAAAAATTGTTCCGTTTTCATATGTTTCACGCGGAACAAAAAGTTGTCCACAATTGTTCCACGCGGAACAAAACGGTGCTTTTTGGCGGGTTTTTGGGCGTTTTTCCTTGGTTTTAAGCGGTTTATTGCGGTTTGTTTGCGGTGAATTACGGCATTTTCGTTTCTTTCTCCGTGTAAAATTGGCATACCGCTTTTGTGGATAACTTTTGCTATTTTTTGGACAAGTATAATCATCGTGCTTTGTGGCAATAATATAAGCAATTTATTAAGGAAAATGGTGGTTTTTTATGAAATGTACGTCGTGTAATGAGGCTTTTTCGCCTGATAAAATGTTTGTTTGTAAGTCTTGTGGCGCTTGTTTTTGTGAAAACTGTGTGAAAAACAACGATAATTCTTGTTTGAAATGCGGTACCGTGCTTGACAGATTTAACTAAATGCGCAATTTTTGCCAGCAAAAAGGCGTGTTTCACGTAAAACATTGTCGTTTTTTTTGCCTTGCTTTTTTATCGGTTTTTGGTTATTTTTTCAGCAAGAAATTATTTCTTTTAGGCTCAAAATGGCTTTTTTTTGCATATAATCGGCGACATTTGGTTTGCAACTTGTCTGCTACTGCTACAACGTTATTTCTTTGTTTTCTTGCGGGTAAATAGGCTTATTCTTGCAACGAATTTGTCTTTGTGCGCGCACGGTGAATCGCATTGTTTTCGAAACGTTATTGTTTTTCAAAAGTTGTTGGCATAACTATTGGGTTTTTGTTAAAAACAAGAAGTTCTCTGGCTTTTATGGTTTATTTTATTTTGGGAGTATTACGCTTGTCCGCCATGGGTTTTGCGATTTTTTAACTGCGACGGATTCTCTTTATGAAATAGCTTGCTTTCAACTATTTGTTATGTTGATTGTTTTTCAAAACTTGTTATGTTCGGTTACTTTGTTTGCTATTTGTTCTTTCAATTATTTTCAAAAACGATAAGGTATTTGTGTTAATTCCAAATAAAAACCCCGCCGTCGGCGGAGTAACCATTGTATATGCGCGGATAATTATTTTATAAACGGAAGAAAAGCACGGATTTCGGCTTTTGCGCCGTCCAAGTCGTGATCGAGATAGTTTCCGCACTCGTGGCGTTTTGCGCCCGGAATTTCATTTATTTCAAGGCATTTTTCAAAGCACTCTTTCACGATAGGTTTGACTTCGTCGAGGGTGGTGTCAAACATAAGCAGATAAAACCCCGTGCGACAACCCATCGGTCCGAAATAAACAACCTTTTCTTTGACCGCGCTGTTTCTGATGACGGTCGCAAAAATATGCTCGATTGTGTGTGCGGACGCTGTTGACAAAAAATCGCCCTCGTTCGGATTTTTGAAGCGTAGGTCGAAAGTGGAAATATTCCTTTCGGTGTTTGAAAGGAAAACCCCTTTTGAAAGCGTGTCGTGATTTACAAGAAATGACGTGACTGTTTCCATAGTTTTGAATTTTATATATTATATAATAATATATAAAATTTTGCTCCTTGTTTTTCGTATGCTTTTTGCGTTTCTTGCGCCTTTAAGGTCAGTCCTTAATTCTTGCGACCTTGTCGATAACGTCAACGATGATTTTTGCGCAATCGCGCGTTCCCTCATTGGCGATTTCGGCAAAGCTCACGGGACTTTCCTCGTCGGCGTTGTCGCTGACGATTTTTATACTTATCGCGGGGACGGCGTTTTTGTTGGCGACGATACATACCCCCGCGCCTTCCATATCGCATATTTCCGCGTCGAAGTCGGAAATGAGTTTGTTTTTGACCTCCGACGACGAAATAAACTTGTCGCCGGAAGCAAGACGCACAAGTTTTAAGGCGGGGAAACTCTTTTTCACGACGTCCAAAAGTTTTTTGTCGAAATAGAAATAGGGATCGGGATTTTCGTCGTAATGCCCGACCTTCACGTTGTCGATTGCCGACGTATCGATTTCGTAATGCACGACTTTTTCGCACGCGACGACCTCTTTGCATTTAAGATACCCGACGAGCGAGCCGACAAATCCGAAGTTGAAAATCGCGCCGACGCCGTACTTTGAAATCAAAAACTGCGTTGCCGACGCGGACGAAATCTCGCCCATTCCCGACACCGCGACGAACAACTCGGCGTTTTCGCGACGCACGAGGTAAGTATCGAAGGGGACTTCCCCGATTTTTTCGACTTTTCCGAACGCCTCGAGCACGCCTTTGACCTCGCGTCCGATGGCGATGACCATACCAAACTTTTTCATAGCAATCCTTTTTTGATAGTGATTATCATTTTTTCGATTAAATCACCATAAGTATAGCATACAATTGCAGTTTTTCAAACAAATGATTTGTTAAATCTCGCGCGCGTATGGTATAATTTTGGACAAAGAGGTATTTATGAAATTTGATAAGAAGAACGTCGTCTTGGCATCGCTGGTTTTCGGCTGGATTTCGATATTCTGGAACGTTTACGACCAACTTATTCAATCAATCAACACTTACTCTTTCGCTCTCGAGCCGTACGAAAGCGGATGGATTCTTGCAATCGACAACATAATCGGGCTGTTTGTCCTGCCGTTATTCGGACATCTTTCGGACAAATGCAAGAGCCGATTCGGAAAGCGCACGCCTTATATTTATATCGGCACGGCGGTGTCTCTCGTTGGGCTGGCTCTTGTTGGCGTTTTCGCCTCAAAACGGCTACTTTGGCCGTATATCGTGACGCTGACGATCACTCTTTTTGCAATGGCGGGATACCGAAGCGCAGGGCTGTCGCTCGTCCCCGACTTCGTTTACGAACCCGACAGGGGCAGAGCAAACTCGATTGCAAACCTTGTTTCCGTTGCGTTCACCGCCGTGGGAATCGTGCTTGCGATGTTGTTTATGCCCTTAAAATCCGCAAAAAACGCGCAATTCCTGCCGGTATGTCTTGCGGTCGTGGGGTGCAGTCTGATAACGGTTGCGGTGTACGCGTTCACGTTCAGCGAAAGGCGCGTCACCGACGACTTCAACCGCCGTCTTGACGAATATAAGCGCGACTTCCCCGAAAAATTCAAAAGCGAAACCGTCGTCGTCGAGGAGCTGGACGAAGTCCAAATGCAAAGCAACCTTTTCAACAAGGTGTTTATTTTGTTGAGCGTTTTCTTCTTTTATATCGCGTACAACGCGCTTGTGTCCAATTTCACCGTTTACAGCGACGTAATGCTCGGGTTCAAGATGCCACAGCTTCCGCTGGTATTTGTCATTTTGGGCGCGCTTCCGGGGTTTATATTCGCAAATCCCGTCGCGAAAAAGCTGGGCAGAAAATATACGATTACCATAGGTCTTCTTTTGATGATGGTGGCGCTTCTTGCCTCGATGCCGTTTTCAAAACGAGATTCGGGACTCGAACTCAAAATTCCGCTTTTATTTTTCTTTATTCTGGCGGGCGTCGGCTACGGCTTTGCAATGGCGAATTTGTACCCGTTTTATCTGGAACTCAGCAAGGCGAAAAACATCGGACAAAATACCGGTATCTTTGCGGGTTCTACGACAGCCGCGATGGTCATCACCCCCGTTCTTGCGGGATACATAATCAAAGAAGTCGGAAAGACAACGGGCAAAACCTACGTCATCGAACAAGTCGTCAACGGCGTGAATACCGAGGTTGTGAAAGTGGGCGATTACAGCGTGCTTCTGCCGTACTGCGCCGTGGCGTGCTTTATCGCGCTTGTTTGCATACTCATTGTAAAATCAGACTACGCAAAGGGCGGACTTCGCGACCACGCAAAACAATATATGGAAAGAAAAAGAGAGAAGAAAAATGACTGATTCCTTTTATAAAACACTGAAATCCTCGGCTGAAAACGTGGGTGTTTTGGTCACCGACGAACAGTGTGAAAAACTCTTTATGTTTTACGAAACGGTGGTTGAGTACAACAAAAACGTCAACTTAACTGCCATTACCGACGAAACAGAGTTTGTCGTTAAGCATATTGCGGACAGTATTTCGGCGGTAAACTTCATCGAAAAAAACAGTGCGGTAGTCGATATCGGAGCAGGTGCCGGCTTTCCGTCGATTCCCATAAAAATCGTGCGCGACGACGTTCAGATTATTATGTTGGACGCCCTTCAAAAACGCGTCGATTTTTTGAATTTTGCGATAAGCGAACTGTCCTTAAAAAACGCCGTGGCAAAGCATATGCGGGCGGAAGAAGCGGGCGAAAAATTCCTAAGGGGCAGTGCCGACGTCGTCGTTGCAAGGGCGGTCGGGAGCACGAATATTTTGTTGGAACTTTCAATCCCTCTTTTGAAAAAGCACGGCGTATTCATAAACTATAAGGGCAAAGATTTGTCCGACGTCGAGAGCGCAAAAAATGCCGAAAAAACGCTTTTTGCAACGCTGAAAACTATCCATAATTTTTCGCTCCCAAAAAACGCAGGGGAAAGAAACCTTGTGATATACGAAAAAGTCGCAGACACCCCAAAAATTTATCCAAGGAAATTTGCGACGATAAAAAAGAACCCGTTGTAAAATTAAACATATTATGAAAAGTCGTGCAACACGGCTTTTTTTGTTGCTTTCGCACGGCGGATTTTTGAAAATTTCGGAATTTCCCTATCCTAAAAAACCCTTTTTCGACTTATTTTTTGAATGTTCCACAAAAAAATAATGTTTCACAAATTTTTGTAAATCGTTGATTATTCGCCTCTTTAATGCTATACTTAAATAAAATAAAAACAAAATTAAGAGGTGTTTTTATGTCAAACAAAGGTATTGGAAAAGGTCTTGCGGCGTTGCTCGGCAACATGCAGGAAGAAGAAGCGGTGGCGGAAAAACTCGATTCGACCGTCTCTCGCGAGATAATGAACGTCGATATTTCCCTTATCGACACCAACCCTTATCAACCGCGAAAAATCTTTGACAAATCGGCACTTGAGGAGTTGGCGGCGTCCATAAAGTCGTTCGGCATTATTCAACCGCTGATCGTTTTGAGAAGCGGAAACCGTTACGTCATAATCGCGGGCGAAAGGCGTTTCCGTGCGGCGCGTCTTGCGGGATTGACGTCGGTACCTTGCGTCGTCAGGGAACTCACCCCTCGTGAAATGCGAGAAATCGCCCTTATAGAAAACCTTCAGCGCGAGGATTTGAACCCCGTCGAGGCGGCAGAGGGCATAGCCGAACTTATAAAGTCTTACAACCTCACCCAAGAAGAAGCGGCGGAGCGTATCGGTATGGGCAGACCTACCGTCACGAATTTACTGCGTCTTTTATCGCTTGACAAAGAGGTGTTGGAACTTGTGCGCGCCGGCAGACTTTCGGGAAGTCATGCAAGGTGCTTGGTGGTTGTCACCGATCCCGAAGTGCAGGTTTATTACGCCAACAAAGCGTGCGACAACAAAATGTCCGTCAGAGATTTGGAACAACAAATCCAACTTTACCTCGGACGCAAACTTATCCCCGCGGGCGTCAGAAAAGAAAAACAATCGAAGGAACTCAAAACCTTTGTCAACGATATGAAACGCATCTTCGGCACAAAGGTCAAAATTTTGGGCAACGACGAAAAAGGTCGTATCTGCATCGATTATTTCTCCAACGACGATTTACAACGTATTTATGACTTAATCGATAGTTTACGCCACTGATTTTCACGATAAAGTATGAAAACTACAAGAATAACCCTTCCAAAAATCACACTTATCGGCAAGTGCGGATCGTCGAAAGACGGCAAAGATTTCGTCAGAGATTTGTGGACCGAGTTGAATAAAAACTTCAACGAGATTTCCTATCTTGCAAAGTGGGACGAGTCGGGCGCGTTAAAGGGCTTGTGGGGCGCAATGAGCGACGAAACCCTGTCCTTTAAGCCGTGGGAAGGCGGATATGAAAACGGGCTGTATTTGGCGGGATTTGAGGCAGTGGACGACGCGGTCGCACCAAAAGGCTGGACAAAGTGGGTGATACCTTCTTTTGAATATATAAAAGCGAAGGTCGAGTCCACCGAAACGTTCAAGGAACTCATCGGATATCTTATCGCCAACAAAATAAACCTTGTGGGAAGCGTGCAAAATTTAACATATCCTAAAACCAACGAAAACTTTCTTATGTTTCCGATAAGGAAAGTCGAGGAATAGAATATTATTTAAAAAACCCGATAAAAACAAATAAACGATAAACAAAAACACCGATAAAAAAATCGGTGTTTTTTATATATGTTTTGTTTCAGCCTTTTTTAGTTTATAATGCGCACGGGCAAAATAAGGTAAAGATATTCGTCCGCTTTCTTTTCAGTGGGGACGATGACGCCGGGCGCGGTGGACGTCGTAAAGCAAAGTTTGACAAAGTCGTCGCTTATCGCGCGGAGGCTGTCCGAAAGGTATCTTGCGTTAAATCCGATGTTAAGGTCGTGTCCCAAAAGGTCGATTGCGACGATTTCGTTGATCCCGCTGATTTCGCTCTCGGCGGAAATGGACATTTTCTTTTCGCGGATTTCAAGTTTTACGACGCTCTTCTTTTCGGTGCGGGTTGCAAGCGACGCACGGTCGATTGCGGTGTCAAACGCCTTTTTATCGACAAACACGGTCGTTGTGAAGTCGGTGGGAATAATCTTGTTGTAGTTGATATATTCGCCCTCGATAAGCCTTGTGACGATTTTGGTATTGCCGAGGTCAACCATAAAGTAGTTTTTCTCGATACTGACTTTTACGTTTTCGTCGCTGTCGTCAAGAAGTTTTGAAATTTCGCTCATACTTCTTGCGGGGACGATAATTTTTATATCCGCTCCGCCGTACTCGATTTCCTTTTTGCAATAAGCAAGGCGATATCCGTCCGACGCGACGCCTATAATCTTATTGTCCGAAATTTCGATACTGCAACCTTTGAGGGTGGGGCGATTGTCTTCGTTTGCCGTGCAGAAAATAATTTTTTCGATAAGGTTTTTTAGTTCCTTTTTTACGATATAAAAAGAATTTTCGTCGTTGACGTTTTTGAACACGGGGTACTCGTCGGCTTCCATCGTCTGGATATAACCGCTGTTTTCGCCGTATGTAAGCTTAAGCGTTGTTTCGTTCGTCGTGTCGATAATGACGTCTTCCTTATCGATTTTTCGGACGTATTCGGTAAAGTACTTTCCGAGAATAACCGTTTCGCCGTCGATGAAGATATCGGCGTTGATTTTTTTCTCGATCGAAAGTTCCAAATCGGTTGCGGTGAGTGTCAACGTATTGTTTTCCGCCTTAAGTTTTATGCCGTTAAGAATGGGCATAACTTTCTTAAGAGGAAGCGCTTTCCCGACCTGTGTTAATGCATCGGATAATTCAAGGCTGTCGCAAGAGAGTTTCATCGGTTTCTCCTTATATTTATATTGTTTTATATTTCTTTGATAATGATTTTGTTAATAAGGCTTGTGGAAAAGTTGAAGTTGAACGTTTCGCACAAAATATAGACAAAACCAAAATTTAAGAGACAATATAGTGTGGTTTTTAATGTTAATAACTTTGTTTACAACTTTTTTTAATTATAAACATATCTACAATCAGCGTTTATATAACATGTCTTTTATGTCGTTGATTTGTATTTTCAGTTTTTGAGCAGACGCGTTATTGGACGAAAGGGCGTCGGTGATTTTATCGCGCGAGTGAATAATAGTCGCGTGGTCGCGCCCGCCGAAAATACTGCCGATTGACACGAGAGGCACCGACAACATATCGCAAATAAGATAAATAGCGACCATTCTCGGCTCGACAAATTCCTTGTTTTTCTTTTTGCCGATGACGTCGTTTTCGGACACGCCGAAGTATTTGCACGTCGTTGAAAGAACGTCGTAGGCGTCGAAATGCTCCTTTTTAGTCTCGATATACCCGGAGAGCGCCTCTTTCGCAATGGCAAGCGACGCGGGTTGACCTGAAAGTTGAGTGTAAAACATAACTTTGTTCAAAAGCCCTTCGAGGTCGCGGATATTGTTTTCCATATTACTTGCGATAAAAGACGCGACTTCGTCCGACAAAAAGAAGTTTTCGGCGTCGGCTTTCTTTTTCAAAATCGCGATTCTCGTTTCGATGTCGGGCGGTTGAATGTCGGCAAGCAGTCCCCACTGGAAACGCGTCCTCAGCCTTTCTTCAAGCGGGGCGATTTCCTTTGGCGGACGGTCGGACGAGATGATGATGTGTTTGTCGTTTTGATAAAGGTCGTTGAAGGTGTGGAACAACGCTTCTTGCGTGCCTTGTTTTGAGGCGATAAACTGAATATCGTCAATCATCAAAACGTCGACAGAGCGGTATTTTTCACGGAAAGCAACGCTGGTTTTGGAGTCTCTGATAGACTCGACATAGTCGGCGATATACTTGTCCGTCGTGATGTACATAATGCGTTTTTTAGGAAATTTTGCGTTGATATAATTTCCTATCGCGTGCATAAGGTGAGTTTTTCCAAGCCCGACACCGCCGTAAATAAACAGGGGATTGAAGCGTCCGCCGGGGTGCTCGGACACGGCTTGCGCGGCGGCAAAAGCAATCTCGTTGGACTTCCCGACGACAAAGTTGGAAAAGGTATATTTTTTATTGAAAGAAAACCCGGTGTCGTCGGCTTTTTCAACCTTTTTCACGACAAGTTCGTCACCCAAAGTATAGTCTTGTTGTTTCAAGCAGTCGGCTTTTTCCGACTCGATAATAATCTTGACGTCGGAGATAATTGGGTTGACTTCTTTCACCGCTTCCAAGATGGTGTCGCGGTAATTTTTGACGATGGTGTTTTTGCTACTTTGACTGCCCGATTGCAGTACGAGAGTGTGACCGATAAAACATATCGGTTCCAACTTTTCAATCCAGACCTCATAGCTTATCGCCTGCAGTCTTGCGGACAATTTAATTTTGGTGTCGTTCCAAAGGGTATTGATGTCGATCATAATAATTATATGATACCATTATTAATCAAAAAAAACAAACAAAATGATAGTATAATATAAAAATAAGAAAGATTTATTTATAAGAAAAAACCGCCGTTATTTCAGCGGTTTTTCAGTGATTGTGCCGTTCTTCACACAATAGAGTTTTGACAAATTCAGGGGTTTAACATCAAATTCCGTACATGTAATCACCGTTTGCGTGCGGTTGGCAAGTTCGATGAGTTTTTCGCGACGAGCAACGTCCAGCTCGCTCAAAACGTCGTCCAAAAGTAAAATCGGGGCTTCGCCCGTTTCGTTTTTGAAAAGCGACAACTCGGCAATTTTTATTGAAAGCGACACGCTTCTTTGTTGTCCTTGCGACGCAAATTTTCTGGCATCCACGTCGTTCAAAACGATTTTTATATCGTCGCGGTGAGGTCCTTGCGTGGTGTACATAAGGGCGCGGTCGCGCTCCACCGACGACGAAAATGCCGATAAAAGATTGTTGAATATTTCGTCGTAAGTTTCGCCTTTTATCGAACATTCGTAGTTAAGCGACAGTGTTTCTTTGCCGTCGGAAAGCTCGAAGTGAGAGTCCTTTGCGAGGGTTGAAAGTTTTTTGACGTAGTTTTTTCTGGCAAGTATCAAATTCGCGCCGACTTCCGCCATTCCGGCGTCCCAAATGGAAAGCAAAGACGGCAGATTTTCGTTGCGGTTTTCGTTTTTCAAAAGGGTGTTGCGCTGTTGCAAAATCTTGTTGTATTTTGCAAGGGATTTGAAGTAAGTTTTCGATTGTTGCGACAATGAAATGTCCAAAAAACGCCGTCTTTCGTCGGGGCCCGCCTTGACAAATCGCATTTCGTCGGGCGAAAAATAAACGACGTTGACGATGCCGATAAGTTCCGACAGCCTTTTCACGGGCAAATTGTCGATTTTTATTTTTTTCGCGCCTTTGTTTTCGATGACGAGCTCGATGACGTGCGTGCGGTATTTTTTGGCGATTTCCGCCTTGATATAAGCGCGCTCCATAGAAAAGGAAATAAGCTCCTTTTCACGGCTTGTACGGGGGGATTTTCCGAGTCCCAACAAATAAATCGCCTCAAGCATATTCGTTTTTCCGCTCGCGTTTTCGCCCGACAGCACGTTGATGCCTTGCCCGAACGTAACGGACGCCGACGAATAGTTTCTGAAATTTTTGAGTTGAAGCGACTTGATAAACATACGATTATTATACCATAACAAAAAATAAAGTAAAAGGAATTGAGAAAATTTACCTCAAAACAAAAAATAAAACGAAAAACCCGCTGTGCAGGGCATACAAGCGCACAAAAAAATGACCGTACAAGTCCACGGAGATTAAAAAACCGCCGTCGTAGCCCCCAAAATCCCCCTGAAAAGGACAAATTATTAAAAATTAGCAAAAAACGGTTTGCATATTATTGATAATATGTTATACTTAATGTACTTATTATTTTATGCGTGCGCACGCATAGCGTACGCGAGAGGGATTATGCGCATATTCGCAAACGAAGTCGTGGCGATTGTCAACGAAGGCGCCGACAATTCGACGCTCGCGAAGGCTCTCGAGAGTCTTGTTCGTGCCGGCAGAGTCACGGCGCAGGAAGACTGCGAGGCAAGAAGCGTCGTGATTTACGAAAAAGACGGCGCGTTGCACGCCTATATCGGCAATCTTTCGGGGCGCATGATTGATTTATTTCTGAAAAACGAAGGTTTTATTTTCATATAACGGAGGTATTATGGACAAACAAAATTTAACGTACGATCAGGGCGCGATACAGGTCCTCGAAGGTCTGGACCCCGTCCGCAAAAGACCGGGCATGTACATCGGCTCCACCGACGCCAGAGGCTTGCACCATCTCGTGACCGAGGTCGTTGACAACAGTATCGACGAGGCTCTTGCGGGCTACTGCGACAAAATCATCGTATCCATCGAAAAGGACGGCAGTTGCAAAGTTGTCGATAACGGGCGCGGTATTCCCACGGGCATTATCCCCAAAGAGGGCAAATCCGCCGTCGAGGTTGTTTTGACGAAGTTGCACGCCGGCGGAAAATTCGGCGGAAGCGGATACAAAATTTCGGGCGGTTTGCACGGCGTCGGCGTATCGTGCGTCAACGCATTGTCCGAGTGGCTCGAGGTCACCGTTTATCAAAACAACAAGATATACAAACAAATTTTCAACAGAGGCGTGGCGCAACGTCCGTTGCAAGAAGTCGGCACCACCGACCTTACCGGCACGACCATTCAGTTTTATCCCGATCCCGAGATTTTCGAGACGCTCGACTTCAACTACGACACGATGAAAATCCGCCTGAGGGAGCTTGCCTACCTCAACCGCGGTTTGTCCATCGAGCTTATCGACAGGCGCGAGGAGCCCGCTCGTGACGAAACATTCCATTACGAAGGCGGTATCGTTCAATTCGTCGAAACCCTTAACAAGGCGAAAGACACCGTTTTCCCCGAGGTCATTTACTTCAACGAAGGTTACGAAAACGGCGAGGTCGAAATCGCGATGCAATACAACGACAGCTATTCCGAGACGATAATCGCGTTTGCCAACAACATCAACACCGAAGAAGGCGGAACGCACCTCGAAGGCTTCAAAAACGCGCTGACGAAAATCATCAACGACTACGGCAAAAACAACAATATCTTGAAAGGCGACGAAAAACTTTCGGGCGATGACGTTCGCGAGGGCTTGACGGCGGTTATTTCGGTCAAACTCACCAACCCGCAGTTCGAGGGACAGACCAAGACAAAACTCGGCAATAGCGAGATGCGCACGGTCGTTGCAAAGGCAATGGCGGAAGGCTTGGGCTCATATCTCGAGGAACACCCCAAAGAAGCCAAAGAATTGATTTTGAAAGGCGTTCTTGCCCAAAAGGCGAGAGAGGCCGCCAGAAACGCGCGTGACCTTGCAAGGCGCAAATCTGCCCTTGAAAGCACCACTCTCCCCGGCAAGCTCGCCGACTGTTCGGACAAAGATCCTTCTCTTTGCGAAATTTATCTTGTCGAGGGCGACTCGGCAGGCGGAAGCGCAAAGACGGGGCGCGACAGACGTTTCCAAGCGATACTCCCCCTCCGCGGAAAGATTTTGAACGTCGAAAAGGCAAGGCTCCACAAGGTTTTGGAAAACGAAGAAATAAAGACGATGATCACGGCGTTCGGCGCGGGCATCAAAGAAGAATTCGACGAAAGCAAACTCCGTTACAACCGCATAATCTGCATGACGGACGCCGACGTCGACGGCAGTCACATTCGTATTCTGTTGTTGACGTTCTTCTTCCGTTTCATGCGTCCGCTCATCGAAAAGGGACACGTCTATATCGCCCAGCCCCCGCTTTACAAGGTCGCAAAGGGCAAGACCGTGAAATATTGCTATTCTGACGAGGAACTTAACGAGTATCTCGATTCCGTCGGCAGAAAGGGCAACGAAATTCAGCGTTACAAAGGTCTTGGCGAAATGGATCCCGAACAACTGTGGGAGACTACTATGGATCCGAAATCCCGCACGCTCTTGCGCGTCAACATGGACGACGCCATCGCCGCGGACGAAATATTTACCGTTCTTATGGGCGAACAGCCCGAACTGCGCCGTCAGTTTATCGAAGAAAACGCGACGCTCGTCAAAGAACTTGATATTTAAGGAGAGAAGAATATGATAATCAAAAATAACGATTCTCAAAAAGATAAAGATTTCGTCGAGCATCTCGGGATGTCGAAAATCGTCAAAATCGATATAGACCAAGAAATGAGAAGGTCGTTCATCGCCTACGCGATGGCGGTCAACGTATCCCGTGCGATTCCCGACGTCAGGGACGGCTTAAAGCCCGTTCACCGTCGTATCCTTTACAGCATGGGCGAGCTTAACTTGACATGCGACAAGCCGTTCAGAAAGTGCGCGCTCATCGTCGGTGACGTTTTGGGCAAGTACCACCCCCACGACGACAGTTCGGTTTACGACGCTCTCGTAAGGCTTGCGCAGGACTTTTCCATTCGTTGTCCGCTCATCGACGGTCACGGCAACTTCGGTTCGGTTGACGGCGATCCGGCGGCAGCGTATCGTTACACCGAGGCAAGGCTTTCCAAAATCGCCAACGAGATGATCCGCGACCTCGACAAACGCGTCGTGGACTTCTGCCCCAACTTCGACGACACTCGCGAACAGCCCGTCGTGCTTCCCTCGCGTTATCCCAACCTGCTTGTCAACGGTTCGGACGGTATTGCCGTCGGTATGGCGACGTCCATTCCCCCGCACAACCTCGGCGAGGTTATCGACGCCACGGTCGCGCTTATGGACAATCCCGAGTTGGAGATCGAAGACCTTATGAAATTCGTCCCCGCGCCCGATTTCCCGACCGCAGGCATAGTTTTGGGACGCGCGTCGATACGTCAGGCTTACAAAACGGGACGCGGAGGTTGCATTATTCGCGCCCGCACCGAAATCGAGGAAATGCCCAACGGCAGGACGAGAATCGTCGTCACAGAACTTCCTTATCAGGTCAACAAAGCCCGTCTTATCGAAAATATCGCAGACCAGGTCAAAGATAAACGTATCGAGGGAATTTCGGACATCAAGGATGAGTCCGACCGCCACGGCTTACGCGTCGTCATCGACATCAAAAAGGACGCAAACGCACAAGTCGTTCTGAACACGCTTTTCAAACAAACCCAAATGCAAATCGGGTTCAGTATGATCATGCTTGTTTTGGCGGACAAGAAACCGCGTATTCTCAACCTCAAAGAGATTTTGACCTACTATATCAAGCACCAGGAAGACGTCATTATCCGCCGTACCAGGTTCGACCTCGAAAAGGCGGAAGAACGCGAACATATCTTGAAAGGCTTGGCAATCGCGCTTGCCAATATCGACGAGGTCATCAAAATCATCAAAGAAAGCGCGGACAACGAGTCGGCGTCCAACGCCCTTATGGAAAGGTTCGAGCTGAGCGACAAACAAGCCTCCGCAATCCTTGAAATGAGACTTCGCAGACTCACCTCTTTGGAAGTCGAAAAGATTAACGAGGAACTTGCGCAAAAAGAAGTCGAAATCGCCAACTACAAAGAAATCCTTGCCGATATCAACAAGGTCAACGATATCGTCAAAAAGGAACTTTTGGAAGTCAAAGAAACCTACAATAACCCGCGTCGTAGCGAGGTGTCCTATGACTATTCCGAAATCAATATCGAAGACCTTATCGAAAGGGAAGATATCGTCGTTTCGATGACGCACGGCGGATACGTCAAACGTCAGCCCGTCGCCGAATACAAGAGCCAGCACCGTGGCGGAGTGGGTATCACCGCTCACAAGACCAAGGACGAAGACTTTGTGGAAAGTATCTTCACCACGTCCACTCACGACGACCTTATGTTCTTCACCAACTTCGGCAAGGTTTACGTCATAAAGGGATACGAAATTCCCGAGGCGTCCAGAAATTCGAGAGGGCGCGCGGTCATCAATATTTTGCAACTCGATCCCGGCGAAAAGGTCGCGACGCTCCTGCCTGTGCCCGAACGCGGAGAAGGCTATCTTATGCTCGCAACAAAACAAGGGCTTATCAAGAAAACGGCATTATCCGAGTTTGACAGCATCAGAAAGACCGGTAAAAAGGCGATTCGGTTGGTTGACGGCGACGAACTTATCTCGGCAATGGTCACCACCGGCAACGAGGAACTCATCATCGCATCGCACGAAGGCAAGTGTATCCGCTTCCGCGAGGCAGACGTCCGCGCAATGGGACGCGACTGTCAGGGCGTCCGCAGTATGAAACTGAACGAGGGCGATTACGCCGTCGATATGGCGCTTGTCGAAGAGGGCAAAGAAGTCTTGACAATTTCCGAAAACGGCTTTGGAAAACGCTCGTCGCCCGATGAATATCGCGTGCAAGGTCGCGCAGGTATGGGCGTCAAAGCGGGCGTGTTCAATGAGGAAACCGGCAAGCTCGTCTGCCTCAAAATGATCGACGCCGACAACGATATTATGATTATCGCCGACAACGGTATCATTATCCGCGTATCCGCCGAAGAAATTCGCAAAATCGGCAGAGATACCAAGGGCGTCAAGGTCATGAACCTCAGGGAAGGTAGCAAGATTATGTCGATTGCCGTCGTCCCGCACGAGGAGCCCGAAGAGGTCGAACTCGACGAAAACGGCAACCCCGTCGTCAAGGACGAGGCAACCGCCGAAGCAAACGAAGCGACAGCGGACACCGCCGACAACTCCACCGAATTCCCCGCCGACAATTTGGCGGAAGAAGAAAGGGCAGAAGTCGAGCAAGCGTCCGAATCCACCGACGAAGCCGTCGCAGACGAAGAATAATTCATAGCACAACAAAGAAAAGCACCGCAATGGCGGTGCTTTATGCTTGCGCAGGATTGTGCCTACGGCACGATAGTTGCCTGTCGGCACGAAGCGGTGCCTTCCCAGGGGATTGTCACGTCACTTCGTTCCTCACAATGACAACTCTGTTTGTCATTCTATGGCATTGCGAGAGGATTCTCTCTTCTGTCTTTCTGTTGCGTTGCGAGAGTATTCTCTTTTCTGTCATTCTGAGGCATCGCCATAGGAGATGCCGTGAGAATCTCCCGGAAGGGACACCTTGTGAAAAGAGGAGTCTCTGTACGATGTGTGCCTGTCGGCACGAAGCGGTGCCTTCCCAGGGGATTCCCGCGCTTCGCTCGGAATGACAAAACTGCATTGCCATTGTGAGAGAAAGGGGTACATTCGTCCATCGTTGGTTTTTCTATGGCAAAGCCCATTGTAAATTTTAAGTACTTTTTATGAAAATTTTATAATTGTTTTTAGGATTGTGCGCAATAATGAAGTCACAAGAGCAGAGTAAAACCGAAGCATTAAGCCATAATTCCTTAATCTAAAACAATATCCTTACAAGGCAAAACCACCGTTTTCGCGGTGGTTTTGTCATTATTTGGTATCAAAAATCTTTTCTGCCGACAATATAGTCAATCGACACGTCGAAAAAGTCGGCAAGTTTCCAAAGACTTTCGACGCTCGGTTCTTTCTTTCCGTTCAGCCAGTTGCAAATGGTGCTTTGGCTGACGTTAATGCTTTTTGCGAGCGCGTATTGCGAAAGCCTTTCGGTCATCATCAAATCTTTAATTCTTTCAACAATCAATATTTCCATATCCATTGACATTATATGCCTATGGAAATATACTTATGTGGAATACTTGTCCTTGGGCAAGTATCAAAAAGGAAGAAATCGAGTTGAAAAAAGAGAAAACTACAGGTTCTTTCTTCCGATAATGTAGTCGATTGATACGTCGAAGAAATCCGCAATCTTATAAAGCGTTGAGATTCTTGGTGATTTTTTGCCCGACAACCATGAGCAGACCGTACTTTGTTTTACGGAAATCGCTTTTGACAATTCAACTTGATTTATGTTTTTCGCATTCATAAGAGAACGCAGTCTTTTTGGAAAAAGATTGTTCATATAGGCAGGCTCCTTATTGTTTAAGGAAAGAATAGCAGAAAAACAAGAGGGGGAAATAAAATAGCCCCTTGGGGATATTTTGTGAGGTGGTATGGTTATTTCGTTTTTCGGACATGGCAGATACACTTACGGGGAAAAAGAAAAGGAAAAGTTATACTCGGTTGTCAAAGGGATTGCGGAGGGGCAAGTTGTGTTTTATATCGGCGGATACGGCAACTTTGACCGCATTGCGTATGATTGCGCGGTACGATACAAAAAAGAAGTCGACGGCACGGCAAAGATTGTCTTTGTTACACCGTATATCGACGAAATTTATCTGAAAAACAAAACCGAATTTTGGGACTTTGACGAGGTTTTATATCCTCCTCTGGAAACCGCGCCGAAAAAACTTGCCATACTTTTGCGCAACGAATATATTGTGGAAAAATCGGATTATATCGTGTTTTACGTTGACCATAATTTCGGCGGAGCGACGCAGGCATTAGAGTTTGCCAAAAGAAAGAACAAGCGCATATTTAATATTTCAGCAGACAAAAACGACGGTTAAACCTCCGATTTTGCCAACTTGCGATTTGTCGGCTTTTGACATTCCGAGGCATTTATGCGGTGCCTTCCCAGGGGATTGTCACGTCACCCGTCGCACACTTCACTTTTGAAATCACGTTAACGCAAGCGATAACGCTCGCTCTTTTGCTCGTGTGCGCCTTTTTCTCCACGCAAGTACAAAAGAATCTTGCGTGGGTTTTAACAAGGTGTCCCTTCCGGGAGATTGCCACGCTACGCTCGCAATGACATAAAGTGAGTTGCACCGAATAGCAAAAGAGAGCACGAAAATCTGCTATTTTTTAACAAGCAAACCGTTTTCCCCTTCTGCACGAAGTACTTAATGTCTTTCCAAGCGAAGAGTGGCGTTCATCTCTCTTCTGTCATTCTATTGCGTTGCGTGAGGATTCTCTCTTCTGTCATTCTGAGGCATCGCCACAGGCGATGCCGTGAGAATCTCGTGGGAACGAACCTTATGAAATGATGAGCCTTTCGGCACGTTGCGGTGTCGCGAGGAAGGGCGAGAGGACGGCACGACTTTACAAAACAAATGAAAAAATTACTTTTGTTTGCAAAAAATATTGAAATAAACCTTTATATTATGCTATAATTACTATATCTTGAAATTTGGAGGAAATTATGGCAGATTTTGACTTCAAAGTCGCATCCGAAAGTATGATGGACTTTATCAAAAAAGTCGAGACAGAAATCGGTCCGCGTCTTCCCGGCTCCGACGAGGAACGCGCCGGCGCAAAACTCATCAAAGAAGAGTATGAAAAAAACATTGGTATTAAGCCCGTGTCCGAACCGTTCAAGGTTGCCCCCGAAAGCGGAATCGGCTCGATTCCTTATATCGGTATCGGCGGACTTATCGCACTCATCGGCTTTTTCATTTATCCGATAGTAGGCGCGGTTATCGCGGTGCTTTGCTTCCTGTACTTTGCGGTTATGGGCGGATTTTACACCCAGATTTTCGACTTCCTGTGGAAAAAGAAAGACACCGAAAACTTCTATACCGTGCAAGAGCCGTTGTCGGGCAAGGTTGACTACACAATCGTATTGTCGGCGCACTACGACAGCAGTTGGAACTGGAATCTTGCAAAGAAAAACCCCAAAACCTTCATTCCGAAAATCGTATACGGCGTCGTGGGACTCCTTTCGATTTTGGTGTTCGGTTTCGTGTTGCAATTCGCGGATAAAGGGGCGTACGCTCAGCCCTTGTGGACAAACGCCGCTTCAATCACTACTTGGAAATGGTACGTCTATCTCGGCTATATCCTGCCCATCGTCTGCATACCGGGGCTTTACTATATCACGCAATTCTTGTCGCACGACAAAACCATCGCGTCCCCCGGCTGTATGGACAACCTCACGGGCATCGGCTTGAACCAAGAAATCGCAAAACACTTCAACCGTCACCCCGAAGATTTGCCCGAAAACTGCCGTCTTATCTGCGCCGCTATGGCGTGTGAGGAGTCCGGACTTCGTGGCGCACGCGCTTTCGTCAAACTCCACAAGGACGACGGTATGCTCAAAAATTGCTATCAAATCAACGTCGACAGTATCTCGGACGAGGACTACTTCGAGGTCATTCAAGGCGACGCAATTCAAATGTGCAAATTCGATATGGAACTGGGCGATATGCTTTACGAATCCTTGCAGGAACTCGGTCTTGTCAAAAAGACAGGCAGAATTTGGAACCCCGTCGGCGGTTGCGACAGCACCCCGTTCTGCCGTGCAGGCGTGAAAACAATCACCTTCGCCGCGCAAAACCCCATCGCCACCGACTACTACCACACTTCCAACGATAAGTCGGATCGCTTAAAGACCAGCGTGTTCGAGGGAGGCATCGAGGCGGTGTATAGGACTATTAAGAAAATCGGCGCAAAAGAAGACGCGAAACGTCAATAATTTGCGATCTTTTGAGTTTTTTCGAGAACCTGAAAATCCGTGTACGCAATAGTACACTAGGATTTTCAGAACCCCGAAAGAAACGTCAAAACCTCATCAAATTCTTGACGTTTCGTACAACATATATAATCGCACTTTTTGAGTTTTCGGCAGAACTTGCTCGGTTGCGTACGAAATAGTACGCGCGCTCGCAAAACCTGCCGAGAAACGTCAATGGGGCCCCCGCGAGATACTTTGTACTCGTGGGGCATAGAGGCATCAAATTCTTGACGTTTCGTACAACATATATAAATTAAAGCATCTCGAACGAGGTGCTTTTTTTGTGTCGTTTTCCCCATTCAGGGAACCCGCGCGTCGCTAACCCTGAATTCCCCTTTCACGGGTTTTGAAAAGCGTGGTTTTCAAAAACCGAACAGCGGTGGATTAATTATAATATATCATAAGATGTCATTCTGAGGAGCGAAGCGACGTGAGAATCTCCCGGAAGGGAACCTTGTTGCTTATGCAGTGATATGCCTACGGCGTGATATTGTCTTCGACAGTGATATTGCGTTGCAGTGATATTTGCCCTGTGGGCAAGTTGCGGATAAACACCTTAGCTTTGGCGACAGCCAAAATATAACTTTGACGAAGTCAAAATATAATTTGCATTGCAAATATAACTTGCGTAGCAAATTTAACTTGCGTAGCAAATTTAACTTGCGAAGCAATCTAACCCACGCAAGACACTTGTACTTGTGTGGAGAAAATGTGAGTATTGACAAAAAGCCGTGGAATAAAGTATAATTTTATCAAGTCGTTGTCGCTTTTTCAATGAAAATACAAAAGACAACAAAAGGGAGAAAAATATGAAAAAGAAACTTGTTTTAGTTTTGACAGCGTTCGCGTTTTTCACGACGCTGTTTTCTTTTACCGCGTGCGCAAAAGACAAGGTAAATATCAAAAAAGGAATGAAGCCCGAAAAGGTTTTTGAAATGCTTGCAAATGCAAAAATCACTTCGTTTACGACAGAGGGAAAAAGAGGAGAAGAAGTGACGCGTCGGACTTTTACTGCGGAAGGATATACGATGATGAAAACAGGAGGAGAAGACGCGGGCATTGAAGCGGAAATCTATGACGGAAAACGACGTTATTCCATAACAAAAAATGCAGAAGAAGACAGCATCGAAATTATGGATATGATGGGAGTAAAATACGACAACTTTGACGGAAAGAATTTTGTCCTTAATACAGATCTTTTTTGGCCACTTTCCAATTATATTTATAACGAGAGAAACGGTTATAAAAACAATTTTACGGTAAACTTCGAGAAAGACAAAATAATATTCGCTTACAAAAACAATTATACATTTACAATTTACGGAATCAACAACACAACGCTCGAAATACCCGATAAATATAAAGATTATGCGACGCGTCCGACAACCAAATATCTTGCGAATTTTGAAGACACAGAATACGGGTTTGCATTTACAGGGCTGAATACGTGGATAGATGATGAGTTTGTCATTCCCGAAAAATTTGACAAAAAGGACGTTGTGGCGATAAAACTTGTTGAAAGCTTTTACGACTGCGAAAAACTTACAATCCCCGTCAGCATAAAGAAAATTGATGGTTTTTCATACTTTTTTGGCGATATCGATGAAATGTATTATGCAGGAACAAAGGAGCAATGGAACGCCATTGAGTTGACGGGAGCCGAAGTTTATAAAGACATCGTTGTGAAATGCTCGAACGGCGACGTCGTCATCACAAAGAACTAAGGGGGAAAGAAACATGAAAAAGAAAATCATATTGATATTAACAGCAATAATGATTGTCCTTTCCACGGCGATAGTGTGCGTTGCATGCAAAGGCGCAAAAACCGTAAAGTTTGATAAAAAAATGGGAATAGGCGAAATAATGTCGGCGCTTGTAAAAACCGATATTAAAAATTTCACCAAGGTTACGATAGAAAAAGAGGTCACCAACGAAGAATACGTTACAAAAACATACTACACGCAAAGCGGATATGGAAGCGTTTACGAAAAAAACGGAGAAAAAATAAGCGCGTACGCACAGTTTTTTGAGGGCAACAGATATTACGATCTAACAAAATACAGCGACCAAAGAACAGCAAAATACGTTTGCTCGATTGGTGACAACGAGGTAAAAAAAGAAAGTATTGACATTACGCAAAACAGTCTTTCCGACTTAATCGTAAGTCTATATTCAATAAAAGAATGTGGAGGGAAATCCGGTTTTAGCAACCGGTATGAAGGCGCAAAGGTTTACGTTGAAGACAAAAATGGTTTTGTTATTGAAACACAAAGAGACAAACAAATATTCAAAGATTTCAACAAAACAAAGTTGAACGTTGACGAGTTTGAAGGCTATAAGAATTGTGACGCAATACCAATTGATAATTGCAAAGAATCCGAAGACGGGACGTACTATGAGTCTCTTGGCATTTTGGAATATTTCGGACCATATATACACATAACAATGCGTATGAAAAGCTATACGATTCAACCGCAATTTACAAAAGACGGCAAGACATTGCCCGTAAAAGTTGCCCATTTAAGTGATTATAGAATCGATAAATTCATTATTCCAACGAGTATCGAAAAGGTCTTTTTCGACGACTACGCCGAATATAAAGAATACTGTTATTTGGGGACGAAAGCAGAGTGGGAAAGCAAAGTAACCGTTGAAAAAAAGCCTAATAAAGACATCGTTGTGAAATGCTCGGACGGCGACGTCACGGTGAAAAAACAAGCAACGGAAAACCCGTAAAACAAAACAAAATATCCACAAAAAAAGCACCGTTTCGGTGCTTTTTTGATAGATGGAATTCTATATTGTATATAAAAAATACATAATGCTTGCAAATATATTTTTGATATAGTATTATAATTATTAATAAATAATGCGATATTATGTCGTTTCGATAATAAATCGGACGGCTTGTTGGAGGAAATATGAAAGGCGCTTTGGGAAGATTTCTCACATTTCTTTTAGGGCTTGTCGTGGGCGTACTGCTTGTTGGCGGGACGATTGCGGGTGTCGTTTACTATGCGGTGGCGGGCGTCACCATTAACGACGTCGAAAATTACACGAAACAAGAGTTTACCTTTATCGACAAAAATGCGGAAATCCGCGGGAAGTCCCTGTTGGATATTTACGATATGATGAAGGGCGGAAACATAAGAGAGACCACGGTGGCGGACGCCAAGCGCGTATTCGGCATCGACATTATCACCATACTCGAAAACACGCTGGAAATCAAAGTCGACGACAAAAACCGCGACAAACTCAGCGCATTGAAAGTTACCGAAATTTTCAAAGGCGACAACTTAAAAACCGTCCTCAACTGCGTGACTCTCGGCGATATCCTGCAAAAAACGGGCGTTGACACGACGACGGGGCTTGCAAGCAAACCTATTTTGCAAGAGCATATCAACGAGCCCGTCATCGACGGACTTAACGCAATGTTGAAGTCTTTTGAAATAAACAATATGACTATTGCCGAAATGCAATATTTGCTTGGCGTGTCGTTTGGCGCGGGCGGAGTGCTGGACACCATCGCGAACGTAAAAATCGGCGAACTTAATTCGGCAATCAACAACGTAAAATTTGAAGACATTTTGCCCGACTTCGACCGCGACCACTATACAATGTGGGACAGCGCGAATAAAAAAGCCGTCAGATTCTCGCGAAAGAGCGCGCAATTCACGGTCAATAGCCTTTTCAAAACGGACGGAACAAGCGACTTCTTTGAGTATGTCCCGACCGATAAAAAAGTCGGTGGCGAAACTTATTACGCTTTGGACGCCGAAAAAGGAATTATCAAAGTCAGCGACAACGGCAACTGGAAATTGAAAGAGGGTAAGGAACTGCCCGATTTCAGGAACAGATACGACAAAGAAGGCAACCAAAACCGCTTTGGCATCGCATACGTCGTGCCCAAAGACAGCCACGGTATGACCGTCACCGAAAGATATAAGGATGACGCATGCACGATAAGCGACGAAAGCGGATTGTTCTATTACGAATATACCGAAAACGCAAGCGGTGATTATTACCGTGTCGGCGCGGCGATCCGCACGAAGATTCAGGACGCAACCGCGACCGAACCCGCAAAATACAGCGAAATCATCGAATGGCGCGGATACGTCGAAAAGACAAAAGCCGACTACTTCGAAGCCGAGCCTTGGAAAACTTACGGATACAGCAGGAGCGGTGAAGTCACCGACGAAAAACTTATGGAACACGATAGTGACGACGCCCTTGCAATATACGCACTTATGCACGTCGGAAAGAGCGAGCCCGTCCTCAAAGCACTTGCGGACGAAACGCTGAACACCCTTGACGGCGCAATCGGCGATATGAAACTCGGGCAGATTGTCACAATCAACGACGACAGCCCCGCCATCTTGAAAGAACTGAAAAACAGCAGTATATCAAGTATCGGTGAAGACATCAAAAAAATCAAAATCGGCACGATTATGAAAGTCAATGCCGACAACGTCGCAGAAAAAGCGACGGACGGCGAATATATCGCGCTTCCCGCGGGCAAAGAATACAAAGGCACGTTTATCACCGCAAAAGACGGGGATAAAACCGTGTATCTTGTGAAATACAAGAAAGGGCTTGTCGGGTTTGGCGAAAGATATAATATCACCGAAAAGGCGAGTAACGGCGTTGTCGTCGCGCTTGCCGACAAGACCATCGGCGACCTGCAAGAAAGAGGTATCGACGACCTTATCAACGACGCTCTGCTTTCCGACGTTATGGATATCGACGGCGACGTGTTCGTTGAGGACGCGTCGGGCGAGTTCGTGTTTGACACTGACACCGCGGGCAAAAACGGATTTTTCCGTCTTGCGACGGCGGGCGAGGACGCAACGCACAAGAGAGTGTACGAGGGCGCAAGCAACGCCGTTGTCAAAAAACTTTCAACTGTCGGCGTACAAAATATAGCCAACCGTATGGACGACGTTGTTGACAGCACGCTCTTAAAGGAAGTCGTTGACGTACAAGAAAGATACGAATTAAGAAAAGCAACCACCGATGAAATCGCCAACAACGCCGTCAAAAAATACTTCGACTTGACCGCCATATACGGAGATAAAGATACGGTGTTTGAAGGCACGTTCAACGTGGGTTACGACCAAGACGACGAAGACAAAAAAGACATCAGATTTGTGAGCGTGGGCGACACCTCTCTCCCCGCCGGCACGACGCAGTACGTCATCGTCAAAAAGGCGAGTTCCGGGGTGCTTGTCGGATTGCAGGACAAAACGATTGGCAACCTTTCTTCGGGCGTTGACGTCGTTGTCGGAGGAACGAAACTTCACGACGTTTTGGAAATCGACGGCAGAGTTTACGTCAAGGCAAACAATTATGAAGAAGCGGTTGCAAACAGCGTCACCGGCACCGCATATTATAAGGACGGCAACCTGTTCCTTGAGGCGGACTATATCAGAAATAAAAACGGAAAATATGTGAAGATAGACGGCAAGTATTATGAGTTTGGAAACCTCTATAAAGAAACGGCGGGCGGTTACGTTGTTGACAACGCCAACGGCACGCACTTCTTGTATGAAGGAAACTATTATAAAATCGCCGACTACAAACGCTATAACTTCGACGGCGAAACCGTGACCGAGTTCTACGCCTGCGTCTATGAGGGCAAGACCGAAAAAATCCTTGCCAAAATGGCGACGATGACCGTTCAGGACCTCGCAAAAGACGGCACAATGGAAAAGGTCATGAACGATATGAGGCTCAACGAGGTTATGAAAATCAAAGACAGCACCAGCATTTTGTACGGGCTTGACAACAGCAAACTTTCCTCTGTCGAGGCGGAAGTGACCGACAAAATAAAAGATGCAACCTTGCGCGAACTGAACAACTGGGGCAATCTCGGGCTTAAAGAAACCGACGATGAACTCAAAAAGAAAGTTTACTACAACGGCGCAACAATCGAGGTTGGCGATATGAAAGCGGTCGAATTCTTAATCCTTGCTATCAAAGCATTGCCGACGCTACCATGACCTATCACGTTAGAAAATACAAAGACGAGGATCGCGACGCCGTAAGGAAGATTTGTCACCTCACGGCAACCGCGCCCGCCTACGTCAAAAATCCCGAACTTGTCGCAACGCTTTACGCCGATTATTACATCGAGTTCGAGCCCGACGGCATTTTCGTTTTGGCGCGCGACGAGGACGACGTGGCGGTCGGCTATATCCTGTCGAGCCTTGACTACAAATCATTTTTGAAAACTTTCAATAAGTACTTTATGCCACGGGTAAGGAAACTTTCAAGGCTTGAAGCGTTCACGCACTTTTTCGCTTTCCGCCAAAGTCTTTATATGGACGCGAAAAAATACCCCGCGCACCTGCATATCGACATTTTGCCCGGGGCGCAACACCAAGGATACGGCGCGAAACTTATGGACGCACTCATGGACTACCTCTTTGAAAAGGGCGTGAAAGGCGTGCATCTGGGCGTCGGCGCGGACAACGCGGGCGCAATCAGGTTTTACGAGAAGTATGGGTTTACGATGATACACAACTTTAAATCTTTTGGCAAAGTCTTCGCCAAAACAATAAAACGGCGATAATTTGCGATATTCTGCTTTTTCGGCGGAACCCCGCTCGGTTACGTACGTCAGTACGCGCCCTCGCGAGAACCCGCCGAGAAAAACACAATCTCATCAAATTCTCGCCGTTTTATAGGGAAAGAATTATCTCATCAAAATTCTGACTTTTTAGAGGCAGGGGACCCCGCGGGATACTGTGTACCCGTGGGGAGAAGGAGCAAACGAGCATAAGACAAACAAACAAATGAAATGAGATTGTTTGGTCAAAAGCGAGATTTGCGACGCGTACACTAGGATTTTCAGAACCTGCAAAGAACCCCAAAAATCCATCAAATTCTCGCCGTTTTAATTAAGATTATTATTTTTACGTTGCACAAAATCTGCCGTTTTTAATAGATTTTATTTGTCATTGCGAGCGTCGTGACGTTTCTTTCTTCTGTCATTGCGAGGAGCGAAGCGACGTGGCAATCTCCCGGAAGGGTATCCTTTTATGTCATTCTGAGGAGCGAAGCGACGTGAGAATCGCCTGGGAAGGCACCATATCATACTGGCATTTATGAGGTTTCGTTCCCACGAGATTCCCACGCTACGCTCGGAATGACAACAAGAGTTTCTCACACAAGCAAAAGAGTGAGCGTTATCGCTTGCGATAACGTGATTTCAAAAGCGAAGTGTGTGACGCAGTGACGTGGCAATCTCCCGGAAGGGTATCCTTTTATGTCATTCTGAGGAGCGAAGCGACGTGAGAATCTCCCGGAAGGGCAACCTTGTTGCTTTCGCAGTGATATTGTCTTCGACAGTGATATTTGCCCTGCGGGCAAGTTGCGGATAAATACCTTAGCTTTGGCGACAGCCAAAATATAACTTGCATTGCAAAAATAATCGTTCTTGTCCTCGGTGCACAAGTTACGGCGTATAGTTGACAATTTTCGCAATAATAAATATAATATATTAAACTCACAGGCGATGAGAAACAAGAGTAGCGCAGGACGCCACACAGAGAGAAAACCCTTTTGGCTGTAAGGTTTTTTGGATAATTGCGTGAAGTGCGGTTTTGAGCCTTGCGGGAGGAAATGCCCGCGCGTGTGCGCAAGCGGAATTGCGCTATCCTTGCTTGAGGTGGAACAACGGAGTAATATTTGCCCGTCCTTAAAGGAAACTTTTTGGACGGATTTTTTATTAAAGGAAGGAAAGAATGTCGGGATATCTCAAAAGTTACATTTCGTCTGCGATGGAAAAGGATCCTGCCGCGACCAGCAAAATCTTGGTGCTGTTCACCTATCCAGGGGTAAAGGCGCTGATGTGGCATCGTCCCGCCAACTGGTTTTACAGGCACAAGATGAAGTTTTTTGCGCGCGTCATATCGCAAAACGTGCGGTTTTGGACGGGCATCGAAATTCATCCGGGCGCAAAAATCGGCAAAGGCGTGTTCATCGACCACGGCGCGGGCGTAGTCATCGGCGAAACGGCGGAAATCGGCGACAACGTCACGTTGTATCAGGGCGTGACCTTGGGCGGAACGGGCAAAGACGTCGGCAAGCGTCACCCGACCATCGAGGATAACGTCGTGATTGCGGCGGGCGCAAAAATTCTGGGACCGTTCACCGTCGGGAAGGGCAGTAAAATCGGCGCGGGAAGCGTCGTGCTGAAACCGGTGCCCGAAAACTGCACCGTCGTGGGCGTGCCGGGACGCATAGTAAAACAGGACGGAAAGCGAGTGGATAACCTCAACCAAGTGGAACTCCCCGATCCGATTTTTGAAGAACTGCGCCGAATAAACTCGCGACTTGCACAAATCGAAAGCCTTGCGGGAATTAACTGTTCTCGTTATTCGATAGCAAACGAAGAAAATAATTCAACTGACCAAAGTGACAGATAAAAGGAGCGAAAAGTATGGTTAAAGTCTATAATACGCTGACAAGAAGAAAAGAAGAACTTGTCCCCTTGAACGGCAACAAACTGAATATGTACGCCTGCGGTATCACCGTTTCGGGCGACGCGCACATAGGTCACGCCTATCAGGCGCTCATCTATGACATCATCAGAAAGTACCTTGTGAAAAGGGGCTTTGACGTGACGTACGCCAGAAACTACACCGACGTTGACGACAAGATTATCGCAAAGTCCAAAGAGACGGGAATCCCCGCCGACAAGTACGCCGAGATGATGATAAAACGCATCGATAAAGTCATGCGCGAGTTCGACGTGGACGATCCCGACATTTGGCTGAAAGCGACCTGCAATATCGACAACATAATCGACTTTATAAAAGGTCTTGAAGAAAAGGGATTTGCCTACGCAACGCCCGAAGGCGACGTATATTTTGCCGTCGAAAAATTCCCCGCGTACGGCGCGCTCAGCAACAGAAAAACCGAAGAAGCGTTTTCAAGCGTCCGTATCGAAAACGAGGACAACAAAAAAAGCGCGCTTGACTTTGCGCTGTGGAAATCGGCAAAAGAGGGCGAAATTTCGTGGGACAGCCCGTGGGGCAAAGGACGTCCCGGCTGGCATATCGAATGTTCGGCGATGAACCGCGCGGCGTTTGGCGACCAAATCGACATTCACGGCGGTGGACGCGACCTTATTTTCCCGCACCACGAAAACGAAATCGCGCAGACCGAGGCGTTGACGGGCAAAAAGTTTGTGAAATATTGGATTCACAACGGACTTATCAAAGTCAACGGACAAAAGATGAGTAAGTCGCTGGGCAACAGTCTGCTCCTTGAAGACCTTCTGAAAAAATACTCGGCGGAAACGATAAAACTTGCGCTGTTGCAGACCAACTATCGCGCCGACATCAACGTCACGGACGACCTGTTCCCCACCGCCGAAAAGCACCTTGTCGATTTTTATAGGGTGCTGGAAGAAGCCGAGAAATCGGGGCTTGCAAGCGACAAAAAGACCGAAAAAATCGAGGAAGAGTTCGTGCACTGCATGGACGACGATTTCAACACCGCCCTTGCGATAAGCAATCTTTTCGGATACTTCAAGGCAATCAAAAAGAAACTGAAAGCGGGCGACGTCACGGCAATCGAGGACGTCAACGCCATTTCCGAAAACTACGACATTTTGGGATTGTTCAGAACCCCCGCCAAAGAGTTTTTGAAAAAGTACGACAAAGCGGACGTCGAGGACAATCTGTCGGTGCCCGAGGAAATTTTTGCGCTTGCCGAAAAGAGAAAAACCGCCAAAGCCGAAAAGAACTACGCGCTTGCCGACGAGATAAGAAAGGAAATCGCGGACAAAGGCTTTATCCTTGTCGACACCAAAGACGGGTTTACGCTGAAAAAGGCATAAAAGGAAATCGGGCGCGCGCATGCGCCCGTTTTATTAACTTAAAAAAATTTATTGACTATATTAAGATAATGTGTCTATAATATAGTAATTAAAAAAGGAAGAAGGTTGCGTTATGGCATACAACGAAAGACAAAATATCAAAGATATCTTTCAGGAAGAAGTGTTCACCGACGAAGTTATGCGCCGATATATGACGAAAGAGGCGTATCAGGCGTTGCAAGAAGTTATCGCGCGCGGTGACGAACTTCCCAGAAGTCTTGCCGACGAGGTTGCCTCGGCTATGAAGACGTGGGCTGTCGAAAAGGGCGCCACGCACTATACGCACTGGTTCCAACCGATGACCGAATACACGGCGGAAAAGCACGACAGTTTCATCTCCGTTGACAAAAGCGGGAAGGTGCTGTTGGATTTTTCGGGCAAGAGTCTTTCAAAGGGCGAGGCGGACGCGTCCAGTTTTCCGTCGGGCGGAATTCGCGCAACGTTCGAGGCGCGCGGATACACCGTATGGGATTGCAGTTCCCCCGCTTTCATAAAACGCTCGAAGGGCGGTGCGGGTGTACTGTGCATACCCACGGCGTTCTGCGCCTATACCGGCGAAGCGTTGGACAAAAAAACTCCCCTTCTTCGCAGTATGGACGTTTTGAACCGCGAGATTTTGAGGCTGTTGAGGCTCCTTGGCGACAACGAAACGCAAAAAGTTACCCCCGTCGTCGGCGGTGAGCAGGAATATTTCTTGATTGACAAAAACCACTATATGCAACGCGAGGACTTGAAGTACGCGGGACGCACGTTGTTCGGCGCGCCCCCCGCAAAAGGGCAGGAAAAGTCCGACCAGTACTACGCGACGATTCGCGACCGCGTTGCCTATTTTATGGAGGATTTGAACCGCGAACTTTGGAAACTCGGCATCGCCGCTAAGACCGAACATAACGAGGTCGCCCCCGCACAGCACGAGCTCGCTCCCATTTATACCTCCGCCAATATCGCGACCGACCAAAACCAACTCATAATGGAAACGATGAAAAAGGTTGCCGAAAAGCACGACCTTGCGTGTCTTCTGCACGAAAAGCCGTTCAACGGCGTCAACGGCAGTGGCAAGCACAACAACTGGTCGATTGTGACGGACGCGGGCGTAAACTTGTTGGAGCCCGGCAGTAACCCCGCCGAAAACCGCATTTTTATGATAATGATACTGGCGGTCATCGCAGGCGTGGACGAGTACGCCGACCTTGTCAGAATGAGCGCGGCAAGTGCCGGCAACGACAATCGTCTGGGCGGAAACGAGGCTCCGCCGTCCATCATCTCGGTATTCGTCGGCAACGACCTGTACTCGGCGTTCGAGACACTGAAAGAGGGCAAAACCGCCGTTACGAAGATAAAAGAATACATCAAAATGGGATTGCCGTCCTTCCCGAAACTCAAAAAGGACAACACCGACAGAAACCGCACCTCGCCGTTTGCGTTTACGGGGAACAAGTTTGAATTCCGCATGGTCGGAAGCAGTGCGTCCCTTGCGACGTCCAGCATAGTCCTCGATACGATAACCGCCGAAATGGTGCGCCGTATCTCCGACGAAATCGAAAAGAAATTGTGCTCGGGCACCGATTTGGACCACGCATTGTCCGAAATCATCGTGGACTATATCCGCGCTCACGGTCGCATAATTTATAACGGTAACAATTACAGCAAAGAGTGGATCGAAGAAGCCAAACGTCGCGGGCTTCACATGACGTCCAACAGCCTCGACGCGTTCAGGTGCATGCTGGACAAGGATATTATAAACCTGTATGAAAGAAACGGCGTTTTGAGCGAAAAGGAATTGGTAAGTCGCTACGAAATCTTTGTTGAAAACTACGCAAAGACAGTCAATATCGAGGCTCTTGCCATGAGAAATATCGCAAGAAAACAGATTTTGCCGTCGGTAATGCGCTCGGAAGGAAAACTTGCGGGATACATAAAAGACGTGCGTCTTGTCAATGCAAAACTCGGGGCGGCGGACGAAAGACTTGTCACCGCAATGGACGCCCTTATCGACGAAACAGACCGTCGCACGACCGACCTCGAAGTGGCTCTTGCAAAGGCGCAAAAGTGCGAGGACTTTGAAAAACGCGCCGAGTTGTATCGTGACAAAGTGCTGGTCGCAATGAACAAATTGCGCGAAAGCGTTGACAAGCTCGAACTTATCACCGAGAAGAAAGAATGGCCGTTCCCGTCATACGGCGACATTCTGTTTTATGAATAAAAAAGATGTTTAACGTTGAAAACGACAACATAAACCCCGAAAACGGCAGGATTGTCCCGTCGGAAGTTGACCTTAAAAGGGCAAACATAATTGCCGACACTTTTGTGGAAAAGGTCGAAACGACCGCGCCCGTCAGGATTGCGACAAGCGTCGACGAGAAAAAAAGCGCGGTAAAAATTCGGGAAATGTACGAAAAGATTTTGGGGCTTTCGGCAAGGACCGAACCCACCACCGTCGCGCCTCTTGCGGGACGCTTCGGCATACCCGTTTACGGCGTGATTTTCGCCGTCGCGTTGGCGTTTTATATTTTGGGCGTACTCATCGACGACAAAGCCGTCACCTATGCGTTTCTTGCGCTGTCGATACTTGTGACGATAATGGTGGGGGCGATGCTGTTCGTGCAGGTCTTGACCAACAAAAACACATTCAACAAACTTTTCCCGAAGCGCACGTCCTACAACGTGTTGTCCACGATAATGCCGAAAGGTCCCGTTGAAAACACGCTGGTGCTCGGCAGTCACTACGACAGCGATATGGACAGGTCGGATTTCGTAATGTTTTTGAAAGACAAAAACCTGCCCAAGTGGGTGTCGCGCGTGCTGAAGATTTTGTCGATAATCAGTATTCCCGTGCTTTTCGTGTTTGAAGTTATCGCGATAAGCCTGCCGAAGCTGAATGCCGGCGACAAAGCGGTGATGTTCTTGTTTCCGACGATTTTCTGCGGATTTGCGATATTTTATCTTTTGACGATGTTTTCGTACAAAAAGCGCAACAGCAACATAGGTCACGAGGGCTTGCAGGCGGCGGGATTGTCGCTTGCGGTGGCGGACTATCTGAGGCTTCACCCTGAACTTATCCCCGAAAACACCAAGGTGGTGCTGGCGTGCTTCGGCGCAAAAGAGTGCGGTGCAAAGGGCGCGGAGCAACTTATTTTGCAACACTTCGGGCGTGACGAGTTTTTGGTAAACCCCGTTGTTTTGAACTTTGCGAAAGTCGGCGACTCGGACGATGTGGTGATTCAGGGCGACAGGCAATACAAAAATATCTATGACCTCAAAATCAACAACGTCGCTTACACCGCGATGAAGGACGAAGGCTCGGACGTTTCGTTCCGGTACAGCACGGCGCTGTTCACCGACAGCACGCCGTTTGCAAAACGCAAAATCCCCACGACTACAATCGAGTTCAGAAAGGGCGATAACGAACTGACCTCGGCGTACGACAACGCCTTTAAGGGTGCGCTCAATCTGACGGTCGGGGTGATGAAATATATGCAGGAGCGTCAGCAACTTTTCCGCGGTGAAAAAACCATAATGTAGTTGCTTTTAACGGTCAAACCCCTACAAGTCCTGCAGAAAAACTGCGGGATTTTTTATTTTACGAAAGAAAACGCACGAAAACCTTTGAAAAAGGAAATACGTTTGACTTTTACAAGATAATTCATTAAAATCTTATTAACTATAAATAAGGAGAGCGGAAAATGAAATCCGAACCCGTCAATATACTTCCCGAAATCGAGACCAACCCCGTTGTCTTTCAGCAGAAAGAACCCGACAAAAAGTGGAAAGCCACTGCCAAAAAGTACGCCAATCGTTACTTCATCGACGCCTTTTCAGGCATGGCGCAGGGGCTTTTCGTCACCCTCATCGCAGGGACGATATTAAAGCAAATCGGCAGTTGGTGCGGTGCGAACTCGGGCTTCGGCGCATTCCTTATTCTCATCGGAAATATCGCCTGCACGCTTATGGGCGCGGGTATCGGCGTCGGTATCGCCAAGAAACTGAAAGCGCCCGACCTTGTCGTTTTTGCGTGTGCGGTGGCAGGTTTTGTGGGCGCGTTCTTGCCCGACAAAGTGTACACGCTTTGCACGGACAACGCCTTTTCGTTCAAGGCGGTGGCAGACTCGATAACGGCGTTCAAACTGGGCGCACCGGGCAACCCCATTGGCTCGTACGTGTCGACGCTTATCGCTTTGGAAATCGTTTTGTTGGTGCAGGGCAAAACCAAGCTTGATATCCTAATCGTACCTTTAACGGTTATGTTTGCAACGATAATCTCAATGTTTGTTGCATATCCCGCAATCTGGTTTATAAAAGTCATTCAAAAATTCATCGAAATTTCGGTGACGGCGCAACCCTTTATTATGGGCGTCGTGATATCCGTCGTAATGGGCATTTTGCTTACGATGCCCACGTCTTCGGCGGCAATCTGGATTGCAATCGCAACGGGCAGTACGTCGGACGCGATGATGCTTGCGGGCGGGGCGGCGGTCGTCGGGTGCGCGGCGCAAATGGTCGGCTTTGCCGTGATGACTTTCAAAGAAAACGGAGTCGGCGGACTTATCTCGCAAGGTATCGGCACCAGCATGTTGCAGATTCCCAACATTATGAAGCACCCTCTCATTTTCGTCCCGCCGATTATTGCTTCCGCAATCGTAGGACCAATCGCGACGTGCGCGTTCAAACTTCGTTGTACCGCGGGTGGCGGAGGAATGGGCACAAGCGGACTTGTCGGCGTATTCGGAGCGGTCGAGGCGTCGAAGGGCGTCGTGTCGGACGCGAATATCGCGCTTGCCATAGTGCTTTTGATGTTCGTAATCCCTGCCGTCGTGTCGCTACTGTTCAGAATCCTTTTTGAAAAGAAAGGCTGGATCAAAGGCGAGTGGATGAAACTCGATGTTTGAGAAGGCGCAATAAGAAAAATCAACGATAAAAGGCGTGCAAATTGCGCGTCTTTTTTATTTTTCCGAGAGTTTGAAAAATCCCGCAGTGCTTATATTTTCGTCAAATCCTTGCCTTAATTATAAAATAAGTATATACTTTGTATTATCTTTAACACTTATGACATTATCGGAGGCATTATGCTTTTATCCAAACTTGTGGGGGAGCGCGTCAAAGAAACTCCCTCGGACGTCACAATTTTAAGCCATGCGTTGCTGGTGCGCGCGGGGTATATCAAGGCGGTTGCGAACGGCATTTACACGCTCACTTCCCCCGCCCAACTTATGGCGAAAAACATCGAAGATATCATTCGTGACGAAATGAACAAAATCGACGGGCAAGAGGTCAAATTCCCCGTCGTTATGCCCAGGGAACTGTGGGAGCAGTCGGGGCGATACACGAGCATCGGCAGTGAAATGGTGCGCTTTAAAGACAGGGGCGGAAAAGATATGCTCCTCGGAATGACGCACGAAGAGGCGTCGGTGCAACTTGCAAAAAACACCGTTTCAAGTTACAACCAACTTCCGTTTATGATTTACCAAATCCAGACGAAGTTCCGTGACGAGCCACGTTGCAGGGGCGGACTTATCCGCGTCAGAGAGTTCACGATGAAAGACGCCTATTCTTTCCACATGACCGCGGAGGATTTGGAAAAGCATTATTACAAGCAATACGACGCCTACAACAACATTTTCCGCCGTATAGGGCTGAAAAAGTTTATCGCGGTCAAGTCGGACAGCGGTATGATGGGCGGAAGCGTCGCGCACGAATTTATGCTGTTGACCGACGTCGGCGAGGACACCCTCGTGCTTTGCGACGAATGCGGATACAAGTCGAATATGGAAGTCGCGACGGGCGTGCGCCCCGAGGTCGATTTCGGTGCGGACGCCGAAAAAGAAGAAGTTTTCACCGGCGACGCAAAAGACATTGCCGAGGTCAGCGAATATCTGAAAATCCAACCTTATCAGACGATAAAGGCTGTCGTTTACGCCGTCAAGGGCGAAAAAACCGTCGTCGTCGCGTTCATCAGGGGCGACCTCGAGGTCAACGAAGCCAAACTCAAAAAGGCGATTATGAAAAATATCGTCCCGTGGGAAGCCGACGAGGAATCGGGACTTGTCGCGGGCAATATCGGTCCCATCGGACTGGACGTCAAAGACAGCATTTTGGTTTTTGACAAATCTTTGGAAAACGCTCATAATATGGTCACCGGCGCCAACAAACCGCTGTACCACGTCAAGGGCGTCAACGTTGCGCGGGATATTTGTCCCAAGTCGTTCGTCGATATCGCCAAGGTCAAAGACGGCGACAAATGCCCCGTCTGCGGAAAACCTCTGCACCTTGAAAACGGCATCGAAATCGGCAATATCTTCCAGCTCGGCACGAAATATACCGAAAGCATGGGCATGACCGTCCTGAACGAAAAGGGCGAAGCCGTCAATCCCATTATGGGGTGCTACGGCATAGGCGTCGGTCGTGCAATCGCGGCAATCGCGCAGGAAAGCAACGACAAAGCGGGGCTTATTTTGCCCATCACCGTCGCGCCGTACAAAGTGCATATCTGCCCCTTGCGCATAGACGACCAAAACGTTCGCGAAAAAGCGTTCGGGCTTTACAACGCGCTTCTTGAAAAGGGAGTCAACGTCATTATCGACGACCGCGAAAACGTCTCGAACGGCGTCAAGTTTGCCGACGCCGACCTTATGGGTATGCCGATTCGTGTCGTCGTCAGTCCGCGCGGGCTCCAAAACGACGAAATCGAGGTCACCGATCGCGCCACTCTCACGGCGGAAAAGGTGAAAGTTTCGGACGCGCTTTCTTATATCGACCAAATGATGAAAAGAAAGTATGAGGAATTGAAATAATAATGGTGAGCATCGGCAACAGTTGGGACGAGATTTTGCGGGGCGAGTTTTCGGGCGAAAACTACCAAAAAATCCGCGAATTTTTGAAAGAAGAATATTCGTACCACGTCTGCTATCCGTCGATGTACGACATTTTCAACGCGCTGAAATACACCGATTACTACGCCGTCAAAGCGGTGATAATCGGGCAGGATCCTTATCACGAAGAAGGACAAGCCCACGGGCTTTCGTTTTCGGTGAAGAAGGGAGTGGCAATACCGCCGTCGCTCGTCAATATCTATAAGGAGCTGAAGTCCGACCTTAAAATCGAGCCTCCGACACACGGTTGTCTTGAAAGCTGGGCGCAACAAGGCGTGCTTTTATTGAACTCGGTTTTGACGGTGCGCGCACACTCGGCAAACAGCCACAAAAACTGCGGGTGGCAGATTTTCACCGACGATATTATCAAAAAACTGAACGAGCGCGACACCCCAATCGTGTTTATTTTGTGGGGCGCAAACGCTCGTGCAAAAAAGCAATATATTACAAATCCGATACATTACGTTATCGAAAGCGCACATCCAAGCCCGCTTTCTGCATACAACGGGTTTTTCGGAAGCAAGCCGTTTTCAAGGACGAACGATTTCCTCACAAAAAACGGCGTCGCCCCGATTGACTGGAAATTGAAGGATTGATGAAAGAAAAAGAAGAGTCGCATATAATAAAAATGCGCAGACAACTGAAAACTTTTATGACGCCGACAAGGTACGTCTTGCTCGGGTTCATCAGCGTAATCGCATTCGGCACGATTTTGCTTCTTCTCCCGTTTGCCTCGACAAGCGGGAAGACGATGGGGTTTGTGTCGGCGCTGTTCACCTCGACGACGTCCGTTTGCGTGACGGGGCTGACCGTCGTCGATCCCGCCACCGACCTTACGATTTTCGGACAACTTGTCGTGCTGTTTCTTATACAAGTGGGCGGGCTGGGGTTCATGACCACGACGACGCTCATGTTCATACTTATCGGCAAAAAAATCAGTCTGAAAGAGCGCATGACCATTCAGGAGTCCTTGGATCAGGACAACCTGAAAGGCGTCGTGAAACTTGCAAAGCGAATTGTTGCGTTCACGTTCATTTTCGAGGCGTTCGGCAGTGTTATGCTTATGACCAGATTTGTGCCGTTGCTCGGTGCGCGCGGGATATACGTTGCGATATTCACGGCGGTTTCGTCGTTCTGCAACGCCGGCATCGACATTATGGGCAAAGACTTCGGCGCGTATTCCAGCCTTTCGGCGTTTTCGGGCGATCCCGTGGTGCTTATCACCGTTGCGGTGCTGATTATATCGGGCGGGCTCGGATTTTTGGTTTTCAACGACGTATTAAGAAAAAGGAAAAATCGTCCGCTTCGTTTGCACACGCGCGTGTCGCTTGCAATGACGGCGGTATTGCTTGTCGTCGGCACGGCGATTTTCCTCGGCATAGAGTACAATAATCCGCAAACCCTCGGCAAAATGGACTGGGGCGACAAAATCATGAACGCGTTCTTCCAGTCCGCCACCTCAAGGACGGCGGGTTGGTCGTCGTTCAATCAGGCAGGGCTCACCGACGGCGCAAAGGTCGCGACAATCGCGCTTATGTTCATCGGAGCGTGTCCCGCATCGACGGGCGGTGGCGTCAAAACGACAACCGTATTCGTCATGCTCGCGCTTATCGTGTCGGTGTTCCGCGGAAAGGACGATATCGTCGTCGGCAAGGAAACAATCAACTCGAAAACGGCGAAAAGGGCGGCGGTCGTCACCACGGTATATTTGGTCGGCGCGTTCGCGCAGGCAATCATCATCTGGGCAAGCGAGGCGGGATACGGCATGCACTTGTCCTTTGTCGACAGTTTGTTCGAGGCGTTCAGCGCGTTCGGCACCGTCGGCGTTTCGGCAGGACTTACGACGTCGTTGCACGCGCCCGCTCTTCTTACAATGTGTCTTTCGATGTTCATCGGGCGTCTTGGGCTGTTGACAATCGGCTCCGCCATTATGAAATCAAAAAATCAATCGGCAAATATTAAATACCCCGATGCCAAAATTCTTATCGGATAAGCGGAGGTTTATTTTATGAAAAATAAAAACAAATCCAAAAACAGACAATCCAAAAATAAACAGTTTGCGGTCATAGGTCTTGGAAGATTCGGCTCCACCGTCGCCAAAACCTTGTTTGAAAAAGGCGAGGAAGTGCTTGCCGTCGATATCAGGGAAGAAATTATCACCGAGGCGCACGAATACACCACCCACGCCGTCGTCGCCGACGTCACCGATGAGCGTACCTTGCGCGCGCTCGGCATCGAAAACTTTGACGTCGTCATCATCGGCATTGCCAGCGACTTGGAAGCAAGCGTCTTGTGCACCCTCACTTGCAAGGAAATCGGCGTCAAAAAGGTCATCGCAAAGGCGGAAAACCTTAAACATAAGCTCGTGTTGGAGCGCGTCGGCGCGGACGAGGTCGTCATTCCCGAAATGGAAATGGGCGAAAAAATGGGCGCACGCCTTTCCAACCCATTGCTCCACGACATTATGACAATCAGCAGTAAATACAGCATCATCGAGATGGAACTGCCGTCCAGCTGGGCGGGAAGCTCGCTCATCTCTCTCGATATCCGCAAAAAGTACGACGTCAACGTTTTGGCGGTCGAGCGCGACAACGACGTCATTCTCAACTTCGCCGCCGACGAACCCCTCCTCGAGGGCGATACCTTGCTTGTCGGGGGGAGTAGGGAGATGCTTGACCTTCTGCAAAACCAATACAACTAAAACGTAAAACGGCGATAATTTGCGATATTCTGCTTTTTCGGCGGAACCTGAAAAATCGTGTACGGTCAGTACACTGGATTTTTCAGAACCCGCCGAGAAAAACACAATCTCATCAAATTCTCGCCGTTTTGAATTTTGAGACATTCTGCCGTCGAAAGATTATGTCATTCTGAGGAGCGTAGCGACGCGAGAATCCCCTGGGAAGGCACCATATCATACTGACGTTTATGCGGTTTCGTTCCCACGAGATTCCCACGCTACGCTCGGAATGACAGAAAAGAGCGTTAAGCCACGCTACGCTCGGAAAGACAACAAGTGCGTCGCACGCAAGGAACACGCTTTCATTACAACCACTTTGGATAGGTACATTCCACTGTCATTCTGAGGCATCGCCCATTATGGGGCCCCCGCGGGATACTATGTACTCGCGGGGAAAAGGAGCAAACGAGCATAAGACAAACAAACAAACAAAATGAGTTTGTTAGGTCAAAAGTGAGATTTGCGACGCGTACACTAGGATTTTCAGAACTCCGAAAGAAACGTCAAAAATCCATCAAATTCTCGCCGTTTTGGGAACATATAATTCTGCTGTTTTGAGCATCATTTCATTAAATTCTTGCCGTTTTAGATATGTTAGTTTACGTCATTCCGAGTGTAGAGTGACGTTTTTCTTTTCTGTCATTCTGAGGAGCCCCAACGGGGCTCCGTGAGAATCTCGTGGGAACGAAACCGCATAAACGTCAGTATGATATGGTGCCTTCCCAGGGGATTCCCACGCTACGCTCGGAATGACAACAAGTGCGTCGCACGCAGATAACCTCATTATTCAAAAAAACTTCACAAAAAAACCGTATTCATAAGCAAAAAATAACAGGTAGTCACGAATACCCATACACGCTTATTTTTCAGAAACAAAAAACGGCTGTTAATCTATATAGCAAGAGTGTCCCCTTGACAGTCGAAAAAAAAGGAACGACTTGTGAGCAAAGAAAAACGCACCGTCGAAACGGTGCGTTGTTTGTTGGTTGAAATTAGTCTGCTTTGTAGGGGAGCAGAGCCATCACGCGGGCGCGTTTGATTGCGTCGGACAAGAAGCGTTGATGTTTCGCGCAGACGCCGGTCATACGACGGGGCATCATCTTGCCTTTTTCGGTGATGTATTTGCGAAGTTTTGCGACGTCTTTGTAGTCGATTTCGGTTGCTTTATCGACGCAGAATTGGCAAACCTTCTTTTTGGGAATTCTCTTACCGCCCTGAACGGGGCGTTTTACTTCTTCACTCATTTTAATATACCTCTTAATTATTAAGCCCGAAACGGGGGCGTAGGTTAGAAGGGCAGATTTTCGTCAACGGCTTTGAGGTCGTCAAAGACGCCGTCGTTGGCGGTTGCTTCGTCATCGGCTTTTGTGCTGAGGAATTGAACCTCGTCGGCGACGATTTCGGTGATATATCTGCGACTTCCGTCGGGAGCGTCGTAACTGCGGGTTTGAACTGATCCGGATACGGCGGCTTTGCTTCCTTTTTTCAAGTATTTGTTGCAATGTTCGGCTTGTGTTCTCCACACGACAACGGGAAGGAAGTCGGTTTCTCTGACGCCATCGCGGTTGGAGAAACTGCGGGACACGGCGAGCGTGAACTTGCAAACGGGAATGCCCGAGCCTGTGTTGGTGAGTTCGGGATTCTTGGTTAAGTTACCGATTAAAAATACTTTGTTCATAAATAAACCCCTTATGCGATTATTTGCGGATAATCATCTGACGTACGATAGCGTCGGTGATTTTCATCTGACGATCGATTTCGGCGGGAGCGGTTGCGTCTGCCGTAAAGTTCATCAAGACGTAGTAGCCTTCGTTCTTATCGTTGATGGGATAAGCGTATTTGCGGGTACCCCACTTGTCAATGCCGTCGACGGCTCCGCCGAGTTTCACGACGAGATCCGAAAATCTGTCGACGAGAGCAGTCTTGTCTTCTTCCGAAACGTCATTGTCGATGATGTAAAGGATTTCATACTTGTTCATCTTTTTATACCTCCTTGTGGACTTTGTGGCCTGCGTAAACAGGCAAGGAAAATTCGTCGATAATATATCAACGTGCACTTATTATAATTAATTTATTTGGTTATGTAAAGCAAAAAACCGCTAAAAAGTCAGGAATTCAGCGATTTTTTCAGGGATTTTCGTATTTTTTGAAGGGTGTTGTCTACTTTTTTTGTGGAAACGGAAAGGGAAGTCGCGATTTCCTTATAAGAATTTCCGTTGAGATAGGCGTCAAAGATTTTCTTTTCCTCGTCCGACAAAATCTTGTCGATTTCTTGAAGCAACAGTTTTTCGCGCTCGTCTTCGATATAAAGCGTTTCGGGATTGTTATACGGCGTTTCGACCTCGTCCAAAGGCACGCTGTCCAAAAGCGCGCGGTTTTTCACGCTGGTCGATTCCCTTATCAAATCGTAAATACGGCGTCTGACGCAAAGATAGGCAAACGTCTTGAAACTTGCGCCCGCCGATTCGTCAAAACTCATGATGGCGTTGTACAGCGCAAGAGTGCCTTCCTGCATCAAATCATCGTTGTCGCCAAAGGGCAAAAAGAAACGACGGACAGCCTTGTTGACCGTGGATTTGTGACGGCGCAAAAGTTCGTTGACACAAGACGTGTCGCCCGATTTTGAAAGAGCGACAAGCTCCTCGTCGCAAAGAGAATCGTAGTTCATTTTCTGTCCTGTCTGACCTTTTCGTAAATAACGATTGCGGCGGCGACCGAGGCGTTCAGACTGTTGATTTTTCCGCTCATCGGAATGGATACGACGCCGTCGGCAAGCTCCTTGGAAAGTCGTTTGACACCGCTGTCTTCACCGCCGACAAGAAGCGCGACCGCCCCTGTGAGATTTGCACGATACATAGGTTCACCGTCCATATCTGCACAATAAACATACACATTTTGCGATTTCAGATAATTTATCGCGTCGTTGACGTTGGTGACTTTTGCGATTTTTACGTGCTCGGCGGCACCTGCCGAACATCTTAAAACGGTGTCGTTGACGGTGACACCGCGGTGCTTTCCGATGACTATGCCGTGCACGCCCGCGCACTCCGCCGTACGAATGACGCTTCCCAAATTATGAGGGTCCGAAAGTTCGTCCAAAATGACGATGAAAGGGGGCTCGTTTTTGGATTTTGCGAAGTCCAAAATATCGTCCAGCGACGAATAAATAAACTCCGTCTGCGTCAGTGCGACGCCCTGATGTTTGGCGTTTTGGGTGATGCGGTCGAGCGCGGTTTTGTCGACAAACGTCACGATGATTTTCTTTTCTCTGGCAAGCGCGACGATGTTTTTGACGACGCCCGTCGTTTCGCCTTTTTGGACGTAAAGTTTTTCGACGGTTGCGTCCGAGCGCAACGCTTCGTACACTGCGTTTTTTCCCGAAATTAACATAAAATCTCCTTATTCGATTGAGAGTAACTCATTCAGGCGGTCGTGTTGTCCGGTGAGGTAAAGGTAGCCGAGAAGAGCCTCGAACCCGCTCGCCTTTTTATAGTCGCCTATGCTTGCGTTTTTTGCCGACGACGAATAATGTGCGTTTCTGGCGCGCTTGAACACGGCGACCTCGTCGGGGGTAAGGACGGGCAAAAGATTTTCGATTTTGTCGGCTTGCGCCTCCGCCTTGATTTCTTCGGTTGCGAGTTTGTGGAGTGCGCCCGACTTTTTGTCGGACGAGATTGCAAGCCGAGTTCTGACGTAAAGTTGTTGCACCGAGTCGCCGACAAACGCCAAGACAAGCGGATTCATTTCGTCCGCTTCGGCTTTTGTGATTATCGTCGAAAGAAGTGGAATTGTGTCTTGCATATCACCGATTATATCATATTAAGGTTGCTTTAACAAGAAAAAATCATATTGACCTTTCAATAAGTTTAGTATAAAATATAAACTATGAAACGCGAAAGATTTTTGAAAATTACGATAATTACCGCTCTTATCGCCTTGCTTACGGCGGTTCTTTGCGGATGCTCGCTGATTGGCGGATTGCTGGGCTCGAAGACGAGCTTTGAACTCTTGGAGTCCGAGATAACCCTAAAAATCGGCGACAATTACGAGGTCGAACTTAAAAACGGCAACAAGGAAGAGTTTAAGCTGTCCTCGTCGGACGAAACAAAGGTTGAAGTTTTCGGAAAAACGGGGATAAAAGCCGTCGGCAAAACCACGACTCCCGTCACCGTCACTGCAACCAACAACAACGGCGACACGGCGAAACTCAAAGTCACCGTCAATTACGCCGACGTCAAAAGCGTATCGATAAAAGCGGACAATCAGTATCAACTGTTGAAGAAGGGAGAAAGCCCAAATCTCGTCACGCTCACCGCGAAACTTAACGACGGTGCCGATCCGAATACCGAAATCAAGTGGACTTTCACCGACGCCGAAGAAAACGTCATCAGAGAAACAGCGGGCAATCCCGTTGTATTCACCCCGGAAAAGGACAAACGATACTTTGTCACGGCAGAGGCGGGCGGGGAAACCGCAAGCACCGACGTTATCGCGTGCGAGGGCATGATTGCCTACCTTGACAAATACCATATCGGGACGAAAGAAAAAATCCGTGTCCACGCACTGTATTTCGACACCTCTTATGTTGGGAAAAAAGTAGGCGTATACATCTCTGACAGCAGTGACAACTTAATTTATGCCGAGGAGCTCAAACCAACGCGCGAAAACGATCTCGGGATAGTCAATGCTCTCCTAAACAAAACTTTTGAGACGGGCGAATATACCTTGAAAATCACGGCGGGCTCCGACTCCAAAATTCTGGCGTTCACCGTCAAAGACTATATCTCGGCAAACCATATAAACGTGGAGGTAAACGGAGCACTTGACCAGACAAATCCCTCGGCGGTCAAGTTCACCGCAACTCTTTCGCCCGAAAACGCCGACGTCTCAAGCGTAAAATGGTACGTCAACGGCGAGTATAAGAGCAAGGGCAAAACGCTCAGCGTCACTCCGTCCCAAAAAGGCGAGTATCACGTCACGGCGGAAATCAACAAAATCACCAAAACCCGCACGATAGTTTATCTTCCCGCGGGCGACGAGGCAAGAGAGTATGCCGAGCACTTCCACGACTACGGCGGATATCCGCAAAACAGATATATCACCTCGAAAGAGGAGTTGAAAAACCTTATTCTGCACGTTTTGGAGAACCAAATAAAAGGACAAATCAAATTTTATGCAGGGTACTCAACCGTTGACAAAGTGAAAAGCGATATCGAAGAGGTCGAGAGACAGGTTGAAGAATCGGGATATACCCGCAAAAAACCGCCATATTCAAACGGCAATGTTATTACTATTGAATTTTTGTTTTATATAGGCGATATTATAACGGAACCGATAGTTAATTCGCCCACAATGGACGCTCCCGATATTGTGCAAAATACCAAGCAAAACACATATTCCGAGCCTCATTATAACAGCACGCCAAAGTCGAGGAATTTTTATATCGACACCGTTTCCGACGAAATGGAAGTCCGCACCAGCAATATGCTTTATAAAGCGGTGTCGTGGGGATATAAACCCAAATTTGTCGGCGAACACGCAAGCGAACTGCAACAAATTTATAAGAACGCAAAAGACGCGCTTTCTTGTATCGTGTCCGACGAAATGACCGAGTACGAAAAAGTGCACGCCATTTACGACTACATAATCTACAACGTCCGCTATGACCACGACTGCGCCTCTGCTGACGAAGGAATAGACATCAACGTAAAGATGACGTATTACGGCTACTATCTCGAAGGCATTTTCCTCGATAAGTTTTATAACAAAGATATGCACGCCGTGTGCGACGGAAAGTCGAAAGCGTTTGTCTTAATGTGCGGTATTGAGGGCATAACCTCTGTGCGTATTACAGGAGAGGCGTCAAGCGACGGCGTCAACTTCAGCGGACACGCCTGGAACAAAGTTTTACTGGACCTTCAGGGCAACGGCGAAAAGGAATGGTACTTTGTCGATACGACTTGGGGCGACGTCAGATTTGGCGGTCCGGACGAATATCTTTCGCACGCCTACTTCCTGTTGAACGACGCGCAAACAAGCGCCACTCACAGAGAAAAGGAAAATCACGACTATCCGAAAGCCGAGGGCAACTTCGATTATTACGCCTACGAAACCTTTAACTTTGGCACGGCGGAATACAACTACAAACTGATAAGCGCGACCACCGCGTCAAATCAAATTGCAAATGCATTAAAAGCGCACCCGACACAGCAAGTTTTCGAGTTTGAATTTGCGTTTTCCGTCGACCAGGCGACGGCGGGAGATTACGCTAGTAAAGCGATGGAAAAGGCAAAACGCTACGGGCGATACAGCACCGCGCTCATTCGTTCAAACGTATTGATTATTATGTTCGAGCCCGCCCTGCAAGTAGCGTAAATAACAGTTCAACAATACAAAAACCAACGATAAAACCTGCGATTTGGTAAAAACGAATGTTTCCACCGCAGGTTTTTTCAAAGGCAAAAAACAGCAAAACAAGCGTCGCCACCGAAAATACCACGTCGGACAAAGTGACAAAAAACCTCTTTTTCACAACCCGTCTTAAAGCGCGCAAAACAGAGTAAAGAAGAGACGACGCCATACCGCACAAAACGAGCGTCAAAAAGACGAAACTTTCGGACAGAATAAGTCGCGTCATCTGAACAATTTTTTGATAAGTCCCGCTTTCGTCAGCGTTTCCGAAAACTTGATTTCTTTCACTTTGCCCGTTGCCGACAGTCTGCCCGACTCAAGGTTGATTTCGGTGACGGACAGTCCGTCGCCCATTATTGTCAGCGTTTCTTTGTTTTGCACAAGCACGATTGATTTGTCGCAGGAAGTGATGACTTTTGTGACAGCAGTGACCGTCAGGCGGTCGTTTTCAAGCGCAAGCGCTCCTCTTTTTTCGTTTTCCATAAAAACAATGTATGCATTGAGTTTTCATAAATTGACAAACTCTTCTTCCTTGATTATAATAATTCTATTATTAAGTTAAGTTGGCAATCAGAGGAGAGAATGTTATTTGGAGTCATCGACATCGGAAGTACGTCGGTCAGGCTTATGGTCACCGACGGCGCGCGTGTCGAAAAAAGGGTGAACACGACGCGTCTTGCCGAAAACATGGACGTGATGAATACCTTGCAACCCATCAGTATCGAGCGAACGGCTCAGGCGGTTGCGGAGTATTATTTTGTCGCGATGCAAAACGGTGCGGAGGACGTGTACGCCTATGCGACCGAAGCGGTGCGCTCGGCGAAAAACAAATATAGATTGGTGGACAGAGTGCGCGAACTTTGCGGGCTCGAAATCGACGTTTTGGACAAAAAAACGGAAGCCGAGATAGGCTTTTTGGGCGCAAGCACGGCGGGACGTTGCTGTGTCATCGATATGGGCGGTGCCAGCACCGAGATATCCGTCGGCGACGGCGAAAACATTTTGTATTCCAAAAGTATCCCTTACGGCATAGTCCGTCTGTCGGCAATCGAGCGCGAAAAAATCGAGATGACGCCGTTCATCAACGACTGTCTTATGGGCTACGGCGAAATTCCCGCGTTTGACAGCGTGGTGGCAATCGGCGGTACGATATCGACAATGTCGGCAATCCAAAACCAACTTGTCAAATACGATCCGAACGTCGTCAACGGGAGCGTCCTGACGCTTTCGGACATCGAAAATATGTATGCAAAAATCAACGCCATGACCATGGAGGAACGACGCCACGTCAAGGGGCTTCCCGAAAAGCGCGCGGATATCATCGCCCCCGGCATTTTGATGTATTCGCTTATTCTGAAGTATCTCGGCGCGGACGCTTTGACGGTCAGCGAGGGCGACGGCGCCGAAGGCTACCTCATCAAACTCGGCTTGCTCCCCCGCGGTTTTCAGGCGGTTTATTCAAAGATAATTTAATTGAAGGATATTTATGAAAAATCTTACCAGTAACGAACTTCGCAAAATCTATCTCGATTATTACAAATCCAAAGGACACGCGGTCATTTCCAGCGCGTCGCTTATCCCCGAAAACGATCCCACGGTTTTGTTCACGACGGCGGGTATGCACCCCCTCGTGCCTTATCTTTTGGGCGAAAAGCACCCCGCGGGCAATCGTCTTACCGACGTACAGGTTTGCGTCCGCACGGGCGATATCGAGGAAGTCGGCGATCCGACGCACTGCACCTTTTTTGAAATGCTTGGCAGATGGTCGCTTGGGGACTACTTCAAGGAATACGCGATTTCCTGCTCCTACGACTTTTTGCTGAACCATTTGGAATTTGACAAAAGCAAGTTCGCCGTGACGGTTTTTCAGGGCGACGACGACTGCCCCCGCGACGACGAAAGCGCGGAATACTGGAGAAAAATGGGCATCGCAGACGACCATATTTTCTTCCTGCCGAAAGCCAACAACTGGTGGGGACCTGCAGGCGTAACCGGTCCGTGCGGTCCCGATACCGAGATGTTTATCGACACGGGCAAGCCAAAATGCTCAGAAGAATGCTCCCCCGCGTGCGACTGCGGAAAATATGTGGAAATCGGCAACGACGTCTTTATGCAATACTTCAAAAACGCCGACGGCACTTTCTCCCCCTTGAAACAGAAAAACGTGGACGAGGGCATGGGGCTCGAGCGTATGCTTTGCATTTTGAACGGCTATAAATCGGTGTACGAAACCGACCTGTTCAAACCCGCCATCGCGCTCATCGAAAAACTGTCGGGACACACCTATGACGAAAGCGAAGCTGTGACGCGCGCCATGCGCATTATCGCCGATCATATCCGCACCTCGACGTTCCTCATCGGCGACGTGAAAGGCATTGTCCCCAGTAACGTTGACCAAGGATATATTCTGCGCCGTCTTATCCGTCGCGCCGTGCGTTTCGGACGCACCATCGACCTTCCCGAACGCTCCCTTTCCAAGATTGCCGAACAGTACGTTTCGCAATATCAGGACGTTTATCAGTATCTTTTGACCAATAAAGACAGGATTGTGGCGGAACTTGACAAGGAAGAAATCAGATTTTCCAACACCTTGCAACAAGGACTTAAGGAATTTGAAAAGGTCATCACTCACATTCCCACAAAGACAATTAGCGGAAAAACCGCGTTCCGCCTATATGACACTTTCGGCTTCCCCATCGAGATGACCGAGGAACTTGCGCGCGAAAACGGCTTTGAAGTGGACGTCAAAGGATACGAAGAAGCGTTCAAGGAGCACCAGAAAAAATCGCAGGCGGGTGCCGAGCAAAAATTCCACGGCGGACTTATCGACAACTCCGAAGAAACGACAAAACTCCACACCGCAACGCACCTTTTGCATTCCGCGCTTATGAAGGTTTTGGGCGGAGAGGCTCGTCAACGAGGAAGCAATATCACCGCCGAAAGATTGAGGTTCGACTTCGGTTTTGACCGCGCAATGACGGCGGACGAAATAAAGGCGGTTGAAGACCTTGTCAACGAACAAATCAAAAAGAATATCCCCGTCGTGTGCGAGGAAATGACCGTTGACGAGGCAAAGGCGCAGGGCGCAATCGGCATTTTCGACAACAAGTACGGCGAAAAGGTCAAAGTTTATACCATCGGCGATTTCAGCAAAGAAATTTGCGGTGGACCGCACGCAAACAACACGGGCGACTTAAAATCTTTCAAAATCACGAAAGAGCAGTCAAGCTCCGCGGGCGTCAGACGAATAAAAGCCGTCATCGGTCAATAAAAAGCACAAAAAAACAGGGACGATTTCTCGTCCCTTTTCTTTTTCAAATCAGCGGTTACTTATTAAAAATTTGTCGATATAGTTGCCGACGCTTAACGCGTGTTCCAGATATTTATCGGGCGAGGCGTCGTAAACATAGGCGGCGTCCTTCGTTTCAAGCGTGGTCGTGCCGCGGTAGCTTGTTTTTGCAAGGCGCGGTAAGACGTACTGCCAGTCGATACTGCCGTCAAAGGGGATAAAGTGAGAGTCCTTATCGGCGAAATTGTCGTGCAGGTGCAGGGCGAAAACCCTGTCGCCGAAAAGCCCCAGCCAGTCTTGGACGCGCCAGTAGTGGTCGTGTCCGACGTCATAGCAAAGCCCGACGTACGGCGAGGGGAAATTTTCCAAAACGTAGGTGACGTGGTCTTTCGTGATGACGTTTTCAAAGGCAAGTTTTACGTCGGCGGACTCGGCAAATTTTATGAGGTCCTCGATACGTTTTGTGCCGATCGTCGATACAAACGGCGGAAAATCGCCGTGCGTCAGGTGGCAAACCACCGTTTTTACCCCGTGTTTGGCGGCGGAGGAAATTTCGTCCTTGAAGCGGGAAATGCGGTCATCGCCTTCCTTGCATTCAATCCACATTTCGTTCAGGTGGTCGCAACTCAGATGAAAGTTTTCGATAAAAAGCCCTGCGCGTTCCGCAAGGGTGGCGCGCTCGTCCGCGTTTTCCTTGGCGTCGGGACCGAGCCAAATCATGACCGAGCCAAATCCTTTTTCCTTGAATTTGTCAAACCGCTCTGCCATATTAAGGTTCATAAGATTGTTGGAAGTTATACCTACCATAAAATAATCATTACCTCGTTTGGAAAATTATATCACCGATTTTGAAAGTTGTAAAGAGTTTGGCGTTTTTGAGAAGTCGACGGCGAAAACTCGCGGGGAAAACGGCGATATTAAATGACAAATCCTTATATATTTTGTATAATCGTTTTTATGAGAATCGAGATTATAAACGGCGCGGTCGAGTACGACGGGACAACCGTCCTTTCCGAAATAAATTTTTCGGTGTCGGACAAGGAAAAAATCGCGCTTGTCGGGCGCAACGGCTCGGGCAAAACCAGCATTTTGAAAGGAATTTGCGGAGAGGTGCAACTCGTCGCGGGCGAGGGGGACGAAAAGTTTTCGTTCACTATGTCGGGCGCGCCGAAAATCGGATATCTTCAGCAAGTTTCTTTGCATGACGACCTGACGTTGAAAGACGAGGTGCTTTTGGCGTACAAGGACGTCGTGGAACTTGAAAACAAAATCAAAATCCTTGTCGAAAAGATGAGCGACAACCCGTCCGCCGAAAACGTCGGCGCGTATTCCCGCGCAATGGAACGCTTTGAAAACCTCGGCGGATACCTTTATAAAAAGGAATATTTGACGGCGGTGAGCAAGTTCGGATTTACAACCGCCGACCTCGACAAAAAACTGTCCGAGTTTTCGGGTGGACAGCGCACAAAAATCGCGCTTATCAAACTCCTTTTGGAAAAACCCGACGTGCTTTTGTTGGACGAACCTACCAACCACCTTGACATTTCGGCGGTGGAGTGGCTTGAAGGATACCTCAAAAATTATAAAAAATCCGTTGTCATCGTGTCGCACGACCGTATGTTTTTGGATCGCATCGTCGGCGTCGTTTACGAAATCGAGTACGGCGTCGCCACAAGATACAAGGGCAACTACACGGCGTTTTTGGCGCAAAAACAGCAGGCGTACGACAAGGCGTTGAAGGACGCAAAATGGAAATCCGCCGAAATCGAAAGGCTCAAAAAACTTGTGGAAAGGTTCCGCTATAAGGCGACGAAAGCCTCGATGGCGCAGTCCAAACTCAAAGAAATCGAAAGGCTTGGCACGGCAGACGCTCCTCGCAGGTTCGATACGGCGACGTTTTTCTCGTCGTTTCAACCCGAGTACGAAAGCGTTCGCGACGCCCTTATCGTCAACAATCTGGAATTCGGCTACGACAAACCTTTGGGGCGCATTTCGCTGAACGTCGAAAGAGGTCAAAAAATCGGCGTTATCGGCGGGAACGGCACGGGGAAATCCACCCTTTTGAAAACGATAACGGGACGCGTCCCGGCACTTTCGGGCGACGTGCGATTCGGCGTTAAAACCCGCGTCGGATACTTCGACCAGTCAATCGCTTCGTCCGACAGCGAAAGTAGCGTCATCGACGACTTCCGCGCGGAATTTCCGGAACTTAACGACGGCGAAATAAGAAAATGTCTGGGCGGATTTTTGCTGTCGGGCGACGACGTCTTCAAACGCGTCAAAGATTTGTCGGGCGGGGAAAAGGTGCGTCTTGCGCTTGCGAAAATCTTCAAACACCGTCCCAACTTCCTGATTTTGGACGAGCCCACCAACCACATGGATATCATCGGAAAGGAAACGCTTGAAAAACTTCTTATCGATTTTTCGGGCACCGTCATCGTCGTGTCGCACGACAGATACCTTATAAACCGCGTCGCAAAAAGTCTTGTCGTGTTTGACAAAAACGGCGCAAAATACTTCGACGGCACTTTTGAAGAGTACGAGGAAAGTCTTGTCGCGATTGACGAAAAAGAAGAAACCGAAAAAGCGGAAAAACCAAAAAAGTCGGGCGGGGCAAGATACATCGAAAGCAAAGAGGAAGCACGTCGCAAGCATCGCATTGCGTTTTTGGAAGAAAAAATCACCGCGCTTGAAAAGGAACTGGGCGTTGTGAAAAAGTCGCTTGAAGATGCGGCGGTCAACACCGATTACAAAAAAGTGATGGCGGTCGAGGAAGAAATTAAGACAATCGAGGACAAGTTGGAGCCTCTGCTTTCGGAGTGGGCGACGCTTTCTGAACAATAAAAAAGACAAGACGGCAAAAATGCCGTCTTGCTTGTTTTAAGGTTTTAACAACATAAAATAAAACAATAAAGTGTTTATTGTTGAAAAACACGAAAAAGTGCAATAATCCGCCGTCGGCGGATTATTTTATAGAAACGACTTCGTATCCTTCGTCGGTGACGGCGGATTTCAATGCGTTGTCCGACACGTCCTTCGACAAGGTCACAACGGCGGTTTTGTCGTCAAGGGAAACAACGACGTCCGTCACGCCGTCGATTTTTGAGAGGGCGGATTTTACGTGCGCAACGCAGTGCGCGCACATCATACCGTTTATCGATAATGTTTTTTGCATAATAGTATCTCCTTTTTTATTTTCGATTTTTTGTTTGTCGGGAAAAAGGGTGACGTCAAGCGAGTTCACTTTTTTCCTGCGTTTTAAGGGTTTGTCGAGGTTAATAAGGTTGAGCCTTAATGCGTTCAAAACCACGCATACGCTGGAAAGACTCATTGCGCCCGCGCCCCACATCGGCGTTAGCGTCACGCCGAGCGACGAGAAAATGCCTGCCGCCACGGGTATGCACACCATATTGTAAATGAACGCCCAAAACAGGTTTTCGCGGATATTCAAAAGGGTGCGTCGCGACAGGGTGATTGCCCGCGACACGTCCGACAGCGACGACTTCATCAGTACGACGTCCGCGCTGTCGATTGCGACGTCGGTGCCCGCGCCGATTGCTATGCCGACGTCCGCGCGGGTTAGGGCGGGAGCATCGTTTATGCCGTCGCCCACCATTGCGACCTTGCCAAAGCGTTGGAGGCGGGACAAAACGGCATCTTTTTCGTCGGGCAAAACGTCCGAAACGACGGCGTCGACGTTGCACTCTTTTGCGACCGCGTTTGCGCAAAGATTGTTGTCGCCGGTCAGCATCGCCACGAAAAGTCCCTCGTCTTTCAGGGTTTTTATCGCCTCTTTGCTGTCAGGTTTAATCTCGTCCGATACGGCGATTACGCCGATGATTTCCTTATTTTTTGAAACGTACAGCGGGGTTTTTCCGTCCGACGAAAATTCCTCGCCTTTTGAAAACGCGCCGTTTTCCAAAACGTTTGAGTTTTTCATCAGGGTGGCGTTGCCGACGATAATTTCGTCGTTTTCGACACGTCCTTTTACGCCGTGTCCCGACAGGTTTTCAAAATCAGAAACGGGCAATATTTCGACGCCGTTTTCCTCGGCGTATCTTAAAACCGCTGTCGCAAGCGGGTGAGAACTGCCTTTTTCAAGGCTTGCCGAAAGCGATATTATTTCGTTTTCGTCCAAAGAAAGCGACAAAACGTTTGTGACGACGGGCGCGCCTTTCGTGACGGTGCCCGTCTTGTCCAGCACGACGATTTCGGTTTTTCCCGCTTCCTCGAGGGCGGTTGCCGTCTTGAAAAGTATACCGTTTTTCGCGCCTTTGCCACTGCCAACCATAATGGCGACGGGGGTGGCGAGCCCAAGCGCGCACGGACAACTTATGACCAGCACGGATATGGCGTGCGTCAAGGAAACTTCAAGGTTTTTCGTGACCGCAATCCAAACGATAAAAGTGACGATTGCGACACAAATGACACTTGGCACAAATATTCCCGATACTTTATCTGCCGTTTTTGCAATCGGGGCTTTTGAAGCGGACGCGTCCTGCACGAGTTTTACAATGCGTCCGAGCGTCGATTCACTGCCGACCGACGTTGCTTTTACTGTGACGAAGCCGTTCAAATTAGTCGTGCCGGACAGCACCGTGTCGCCGTTGGTTTTGTCCACGGGCATGCTTTCGCCCGTCACTGCCGATTCGTTGACGGTGGCGTTGCCCGAAACTATCGTTCCGTCCGCGGGAAAGTTTTCGCCGGGGCGCACAACGAACAGGTCGCCGACAAGGAGAGCGGACAACGGGATTTCGATTTCTTCGCCGTCTTTAATAATCCTTGCGGTTTCGGGCGCGAGGTTCATCAGTCCTTTTATCGCCGACGTGGTTTTGCCTTTGCTGTAAATTTCCAGCGTCTTGCCGAGGGTGATAAGCACCAGTATCATCGCCGACGATTCGAAGTATAATTTGTGAGGAAGGTGGGGAAGGTACGACGGATTTACGCCCGCCTGTATCATCAGCGCGACGCTATAAACAAACGAAATTCCACTGCCCATCGACACGAGGGTGTCCATATTCGGCGCGCGGTGGAACAACGCCTTTGTCCCGCTGACGAAAAATCTGCCGTTAATAATAAGGATGACAAGCGAAAAAACAAGCTCATATACGGCGATGCCCATCGGATTGTCATTGAGAGCGCCCATATTTTTATTGAACATAACCCCGCCCATCGAAACGTACATCAATGGAACGAGAAGCACGGCGGATACCACAAGGCGGATAATGTGTTTTATAAGCGGATTGAGTTTTTCTTTTTCGGTTTTGGCGTCGGTAAAGAGCGTTGCTTTGTATCCCGCGCCCGACACGGCGGACTCGATTTTTTCGACCGTTGCGGGCTCGTCAAACTCCACGACCATCTGATTTGTCAGAAGATTTACGGCGACGTCTTTCACGCCGTCGAGGCTTCTCACTACCTTATCGACACGCGCGGAGCACGCCGAGCAACTCATGCCAAAAACATTGAATTTCAACTTTTTCATCGATTTTTTTGATTATTTCAATTTTTTGATAAGTTCAATCGCCTCGTCCAAGACAAAGTTGTTGCCTTCTTTGACGTTTTCGACGACGCAAGTCTTGAAGTGATCGGACAAAATTTCGTACCCGAAAGCGGTCAGTGCACTTTCGACGGCGGACAGTTGAATGAGGATATCTCCGCAATAGCGATTGTCGTTCAACATATTCTTTATGCCGTTTAACTGTCCGATTATGCGACTTAAACGGTCGTTTAGGCTTTTTAGTGTTTTTTCGTCGCGCGGGGTGTGCTTATAGTGACAGCAATCGGGACACGACTTTTCCGAGCATTTTAATTGTTCCATTTTCATCTCCGTAAATATATTTTTATATACCCACAGGGGGTATGTAATTTTATTATAATACGGCGAAGTTTCGCTGTCAAGAAATTTATAAACGAAATATGCAATTATGCAAAAATCGGGTTTTTCAAGGGGCGTTACCCTTGACATATATGGAAAAAGGGTATATCATAACTTATATTTATGACTTTATATTTGCGTACACGCGCGCACTTGAATACGACTTTTTTGGGGACGAGATGAAGAAAAAACACGAGAAAATCGGAGAGCCGATTGAGGGTTCTCTTCCGCTTGAAGTAACAAACCTTTTCAAAAGATACGGCAACAAAGCAGACTTTGCCGTGAAAGATATTTCTTTCTCCTGCAAGGAGGGGGAAGTCGTCGGCATACTCGGCGCAAACGGCGCGGGCAAATCCACCACGCTCAAATGCATCACCGGTATGATTCCCGAAACCAAAGGGACGATAACGGTGTCCGGCTACGACGTGTCCAAAAACCCTGTCGAAGCGAAGCGCAACTTTTCGTTCGTCACCGACAACCACACCGTTTTCACAAAAATGACGGGCATGCAATATCTGTCGTTCATGTGCGACGTTTACGGCGTGCCGTACGAAAAGCGCGACGAAAAGATAAAGGAACTGGAGGGCGTATTCAAGCTCGGCGACAGCATCAACAGGCTTATCTCGGGATACTCCCACGGTATGAAACAAAAAATTTGCATGATGGGTTCGCTCATGCACGAGCCGAGGCTTTGGCTGTTGGACGAACCTATGTTGGGGCTTGATCCTCGCACGCAAAACGCCGTCATAAACTACATGCGCGAATACGTCAAAAAGGGCAAGACCATTTTGTTTTCGTCGCACAACCTCGACGTCGTCGAAAGAGTTTGCGACCGCGTACTTATCATCGCCTCGGGCGAGCTGAAAAAAGTCATCGTGTCCAATGTTGACAAGTTCGACGGTGACGAGCTTATCGAAACGTACTACGTTTCAAACGGGAAAGACTGATGCTTTTAGTACTTTTGAAAAAACAGGTGACCGAAAAGTTGTCTTATTTCAAGCGCGACAAGAAGCACGTTGATATCGTCGGCGTGTTGCTTACCCTTGTGATGACGGCATTTATTATGTACATCGTTATCAAGGTGTTCGGCACGTTTGTGGCGAAATATTCGGAAATCAGGTTGCACGGCGTTCGTGACGTGCGCGCCCGACAGTACGAGATAATGACGTTTGTTTACGAGTTCGTTTTCATCGTGGACGTTTTGGGCGGTGTCCTTCAGATAAACCGCGCGATTTTTGAGAGCGACGACCGCATTGTCATGCAATCGCTCCCCATAAAAGCGTCCGACGTCCTGTTTTCAAAAATTCTTTTCATTTACATAAAGCAGGTTGTGTCCGCGCTGATTATCCTCATTCCGTTCGTCGCGGTGTTTGCGTCGGTGACGGGTAAGGACGCGGGATACGTCGTGCCGGGACTTATTGCGGGATTTATTATCCCCGTTATGTCGCTTGCGGTGTCCAGCATACTTGCGATGCCGTATTACTATGTCAAAAAGTTTTTCTCGTCCAAATACGTTTGCATGCTTATCGGCGTCACGCTGATACTTTTCGTTTTCTTCTGGTGCTACGCCAACGTTTTGGACTTTCTGAAAACTCTTATGTCCACGGGCGAAATCAAATATTTCTTTTCCGAAAAAACAATGACCAAAATAATTTCGGTGACGCAAAAACTTGCGCCTGCCAACTTCATCGCGTCGGTGACGTTGAAAATGAGCGTCGGGAAAAATATCGGAATTATTGTCGGTATCACTATCGCCACGGGCATTATCGGCGTTTTGGTGACGTCGCTTTTGTACGGCAGGGCGATTAAAACCCGTCCCACGACGAACGCCATTATGATTTTTGCAAAAAAATCCGCAGGAAAAGAGCTTCCGCCGTTTTTGAGCCTTTTGAAAAAAGAGTTCAACCTCGTGCTGTTCACGCCCGATTACGCGGTGCAGTACTTTACGGTGGCGGCAATTATGCCGTTGATGTCATATTTTTGTATGGGTATCGGCAAAAGTTTCTTGTCGTCGCTCGTTTTTGTCCAAAACGACTTTGAACTGGCGATATTGTTGACGGTGCTGTTCGGCGCGTTGACCAACACGTTCTGCGCAACGAACGTCAGCCGTGACGGAAAATCGTTTTACGTCGAAAAGACGTTGCCATTGTCGATAAACGAGATTTTGGGCGCGAAGATTTTGTTGAGTTTCTTTGTTTCGGCGCTGTCCGTCGGTATTACCGCCATCGTATTTCTTGCAAAAAAATATGTGTCGGCGGGCGAAGGAGCGTTCATATTTGTGATTGGGGCGATAACGTCCTTGTCGCAGATATTGTACGCCACCAGAAAAGACCTGAACAATCCGCGGTTTTCGCTGGACGAAGACAACGTCGTGAGGGAAAGCAACAACAACGTGTCGATAATCGTCGTGTTGGGGCTGGTGTCCGCGCTGATACTCGGCGGAATTCCCGTGCTTGTCAACGTGTTGTCGAGCGTCAAGGGCAAGGAAATGAGCTGGTTCACTTATCTGTTTGCAAGTTTATGCGCGGTGGCGGTGTTCGTCGCCTCGCTTCTGTATTATTTCGTCGGGCGCAAGGCTCGTTTTGAAAGAGTCACGGAGGGTGATTGATATGAAAAAGAAGATAATCGCACTAGTGATGATAATCCCCATAGTATTTTTGATTGCGCTGTTTTCGGTCGGCAAGGTCGCGGGAGTTTACACGGACATACCGGTGACGGGCATACGCATCACCACGCAAAGCGAGGACGGATTTATCCACGTCAATATCGCGGAGTACGAGCCGATGGAGTTTTTTGCGCAGGTTGAACCCGTCAACGCAAGAAACCAAAAATATGAGTTTGTAGTATCGGGCGTCGGCGGTGACGAAGCCCCCGACGGGTTTGAGATAAACAACGGGAAACTGGAAATAAAAGCCGTCGGCAAAGCCAAAATCACGGCGATTTCCGCCGAAAAAGGCTTTAAGGATAGCGTCATTGTCGAGGCGTATTCCACAAAAGTTTTGGGGATATATCCCATTGTCAACGGCGCGGAAGTCGTGGACGACGAAGAGGTCGAGATAAAAGGCGGAAGTCAATTGTTCTCGGCAAGGCTTTATCCCGAAAACTTGGGTGCATCGCCGAACTTTGAGGTTGTCGGCGACAACGACGTTTTGAAAATCAACCCGGTGACTGGCGTCGCGCAGGCGATGTTTTCCGGAAAAACGCAGATCAAAATCACTTGTCCCGACGGAATAGCGGGGCTTGAAAAAATAGTCAACGTCAACGTCAAAGTCGAAAAGAGCAAGGAAAACGTTGCCGTCAACGGAAAGAGTGGCGGAGCCGTCGTTTCCTTAATTAACAATGCAGACACCGCAAGTCTTTTTGTGGAAAGCGACAGCAGACCGAAAGAAGAAGAAATCGAACTGCCCGACGGTATCGTTGTTGATGACATAGTGCCTCTTGGCGACAATAGGTACGTTGTGAAATTGAAAATAAACAAAGAAATTTCCGACACGCGCGTTGACGGAAGCGTCGGCGACGCGTCGTTTTCTTTGGAGTTTTCCGAATACAGCATGGATATTTTGACGTCGTATTATAGCGGAGGAGACGCGGACAAACCAATAAAACAAAAAAACAAGACGACGGTCACTTACGTTGCATATTCGGCAAATGAGGGCGACGAAGAAATATCGTTTGAAATAAAAGACGGCAAAGACGTAATTTCCCTTAAAAATCGCGGGCGCATGGCGAATATCACGGCGATTAAACGAGGCAAAGCGACAATTGAGATTACCGCGAAAAAAGGCGGAGCCGTCATCAAAGAAGTAAGGCAAATACTGGTCGTACCCAACGTTTATTCCGTCGAGTTTGAAGAAAGTAAAAACGAATACGGCATCGAAAATATCCTGACGATAGGCGGAAACAATGCAAACGGCGCGCCGGAAATGACCAAACTTTCGATGAGAATGCTCACCGAAAACGGCGTCGAACCGCTTGACGACGACTTCACGAAAATAAGTTTTGACAGTAACGATTACTTTACGTCAAGTGCGGACGTCGGCGAAAGCAAGATTACCGCAAATCTTCGCGTAAAGAAAACGGGCATTACGACTCTTCGTGCAAAACTCGAAGCGTACAACACATATTTCAAGACGAACGTCGATGCAAAAATCAAATTGCGCGCCGTGAAAGAAGCGTGCAACGTGTGGGACTATGCGTCGCTCAAAACGGCGACCGAAAACGAATACCCCGTTGTGATTAAAAACAATATAATGCTCGGCACAAATAATGACGGCACGAAAATTGAAGACCTTAACGCCAATGTCAAAGAAACCGAGACGACGTACGACAAAACGTTCCTTATTAACAATGGAAAAAGCACAAAGGTCAAATATCTTATCGAGTTCAAAAACGACGTTTATGGCAACGGTTTTGAAATCAACGCCGACAAGTTCACGCAGTGCAAGGACGCGACGGGCGTTCCTCTGATTTTCAAGGGACCGTTGGACTTTGTCGCGATATCGACGGCAAGCGTCAAGGCGCAGGATAATATATCTTTCCTTGTGAGGACGGACGGCGTCGTGATAAACAACGTTGTGCTGAAAGGGTGCAAAGACGAAAGTCTTTTGGAAGACGGCAAATTCAATTTGTCCAACCTTAACAACGTCGGCACCACGCTTGAAATCGCAAAAAGCGCGCACCTTTTGAACAGTCGCGTGTCGAACGGGCGCACGGTGGTCAGGGTGTTTGCGGGAGAATCCACAATGGGAAGTCCCGTTGTTGAAAACACAACTGACTTTAACGTGCAAGACGAGAAGATAAACGTGCATATTGAAAGTTGCGTGCTGTCAAACGCGCGTGAGTTTATCCTGAAAATCGGCAGTAACCGCGCATTGAAACAAATAGACGATGAGCAACGGAAACTTTTGGACGCAAACGGAAAGGAATACAAGCCGTACGCCGAAAGCAACAAAACCGACAAGTACTTCAACGACAATTATCTCATCAACGACGTCACGCTCAAAAACTCGGTGCTCGAGACGTCGGGGCTGTTTTCCGTCGGTATGGAAACCCACTTTTCGGGAGAAGTGCTTTATGGCGGAAAAAACGCAAGCATATCAATTCCCGAGTGGAAAGGGAGTGCGTCAACATCGTATGCATCGGCACTGCGCATTGTCGGCGACGTCAAACTTTTGGACTGGAAGAACCTGTCCAACGTTGACAGCAGTACACTTATCGAGACGACGGAAGGCGCCAACGCAATGCTCACCTTAAACGTGTCGGAGATGATGAAAGAGGTCGCGCGCCAAAAGAAAGAGTGCCGTGACATTATCCTGAAAGTCGGCAACGAAAACTACGTGCACGGGGGAATCGCTTTTTATGGCGGTGGATACAACTATTCGTATCTTGACTTGTCGCAAGCGAACGACGACACGAAACAATTCGGGACTTACGACATAAACATTTCGGTGTTGAGCAATAGTGAAGATAAAAACATACAAAACCAAGGCAATTCGTTGCCTATGGCGGCGGGCGATGGCGACTTCAGATTTTATCTTTACAACAACAGTTCGAGTAGAAACCTGTCTTGGCAGGAAAACATAAAAAATGAAGGGATTAAAATTGATCCCGTAGTTTGGGAGGAAGTGTCATGAATAAAAAAGTATTTAGGACATTACTTGTTTGCATTATGCTCTTAGTCGGGCTTTTGACGCTTATTGCGTGCAACAAAGGCGGAACCGGCGAAGACAACGGGCAAAAGAACGTCATTGTAAAAATCCTTGAAGAAGACGGCAGTGTCTTCAAGGAAAACGTTGCTTTTGCAAACGTGTGGAAGGCTCTTTCAAAAGAAGGATACACGGGGGAATTGTACTTTGACAAGAAGTGTACAAAGAAAATCAACATAAATTCCGACGTCAAAAACGGCGAGTCGGTTTACGTCAAGTGGACGATAAACAAATATACCGTCACGTTCAAAAGCGACGGTAAGGAACTGAAAAAAGAAGTTGTCGAATACGGACAATCCGCCACCGCGCCCACGGTCGATGACTTGCCCGACAAAGTTTTCAAGAGTTGGGACAAAGCGTTTGACAACGTAAAAAGCAATCTTGTCGTCAACGCAATATTTGAAAACAAAAGTTTCAAACTGACGTTTATCGGGCTTGACGGGAATGAAATCCACAGCGCGGACGTGACTTGCGGTGCGTCGATTGACAACGAAGTTGACACGGCAAACGGCAAAATCGGCAATATCGAAGGACCTTTTACGTTTGACGGCTGGTATAAAGCAGATGACGAAACAAAAACCGTGCTTGAAGAGTTTCCCAAAATGCCGACAAGCGCGCTCACTCTCGTTCTGAAAGTCAAACTGACCAACAGCGCAATCGGCGACAAAGCAGAAATTATCGTTCCCGAAAAAACCACTTATACGGAAGGCAACAGCGCAACGTTCAAAATGAAATTTGAGGGAATCGAGGGCATAACGTACAGTTACGTTTGGACAATCGAAAACGGCAAGACAGTATATTATACGTCACAAACACCGGAGAGCGCGACGCTGACGCTTGACAATTTTAATGCAGGCGAATACTTTGCGACGGTCAAAATCGTGGCGTCAAAGGAAAACTGCGGTTCTGTCGAAAAGGAAATCAAAGCAAGTCGCTCGCTTGAGGTCGCAAAAGCGGAAATCAAGGGCATCGAAGTCGCGGGTGGCGAATTCACCTATGGCGACAAAAACGCAAAAATCAACGTGACGGGGACGAAAGAAGGCGACGTTGTGAATTACAGCGAAACCGGCTACAACTTTGGAGAAGTTGACTTTTCGACACTTGACGCGGGCGAATATCGTTACTTTGTCAGCGTCCGAAGAAACGACAACTACGAACCGTTCATCTCGACGAAGCTCGTCACGATAAAAGTCAAAAAGGCGACGGTTGACGTCGTAATCTCGCCCACGAAAAACGAGGCGACGTACGGCGACGTCTTGCCAACTCTTTTGGCAAAAATAAACGGCGAAAAAGTTGCGGAAATCACCGCTTCTAATTATTCCTTGAAGTTCGGCGAAATTTCGTTCAGAGGACGCGCAAGATACGTCGGCAATTGTGAGGTCAACGAGGGAAGCGTCGAGTTTTCGCACGAAAGTTATCCCGCAAAAAACTACGACGTTAAAGTCAAGGTTGACGAAAACAACAAAACTATCAAGATAATTAAGGCACCGCTCACCGTGAAGATTGATGGAATCGCCCCGTTGACTTACGGCAACGCTTTGCCCGAAAACCTTGTCACGGTCAGCGGATGGCGGTTTGACGGGGATAACGGCGGATTAACCAGTGAGATCGTAACCGCTTACAAAAAGGGCAAAGGCGTTGGCAAATATTCGCTTACCGCAACGGTCGATAGCGACAAGATAAAAAACTATGTGTTTACCGTCCCCACCGTTGAGTTCGACGTTGTCAAAAAATCGGCGACAATCACCGTAAACGACATTCAGGCGATAACATATGGCGATAAAACCCCTGTTTTTTCAGCAAAAGTCGAGGGGACGATCGGAGACGATAAACTTGAATATATGTTCGAGACCGATTATAAGATCGGCGCAATGCCCAAAAATTATACCGCAAGCGTTTCCGTTGACGCAAATGCGGAAGGCAACAAAAACTACGATATCCAGACGGTGGGAAAAGAGTTTTCGGTTGGCAAAAAGAAGCTTGAAATATCTTTGGAAAGGGCGCGCGTTGCGGTCGGAAAAAAATATATCGTTGACGCCAACAGACTTAAGATAAACGGACTTGTTGCGGGCGACACCGTCACGGGAAGCGTCAGCATTCAAAAGGGCGAGGGCGAATATTCCACAGGCGATTTTACCAATTCGCTTGTTATCAGCAACGCGGATTTCTACGAGGTGACTTACAGTTTTAGTGTGGAATTCGTGAAGGTCGAACTCGCAATCGATTTTGAAGACGTCACTAAGAAATATGACGGAAATGCGTACGTCGTCGAAGTTAAAAAAACTGACAGCACAAAAAACTATACGATAATGTACGGCACCAAAGAGGGTGAATATACTTCTGATACGGCACTCTCGTTCAAAGATGTCGGCGAATACGTTGTGCATTTCAAGGTTGTCGATAACGACGTTGAGGGAAGCACGCCTTATGAAGATCAAATCACTCTCAAAATAACGCCGGCGACGCTTACAATCACCGTAGATCCCGTTTCGGAGATAACCTACGGCGACGCTTTGCCCGAGTTCAAATATACCGCCGAGGGACTTTTCGTCGGCGATACGATTTCCGGCACGGCGCAATACACTGTTGAAAATCGAAACGCCGGAACACGCGACGTCGTCATCAGCGGACTTGATGCAGGCAAAAACTACGATTTGAAATATGTGAACGGCACGATTAAGATAAACCAAAAGACGGTTACAGTTGACTGGGATATTAAAGAGTCCTACGTTTACGCGGACGGAAAACCCGCACCCTCGGCGAAAATCGACGGGAACACCGCAACCGTGAAGTTCAGCGGTCAGGCAACCGTATTCGAAACAGCAGGCAAATACACAGTGACGGCGTCGGACGACAGTGGAAACTATATTTTGCAAGACAGCGAAAGAGAGGTCGTTATCGCAAAGGCAAATTACGTAGATATCACACACAAATCGTTTGCGGGCATATATGATCCCGAGAAGACGCTTAACAAAGATTATAAACTGGACAAAGACTTCACTTGGGTTAACAAGGACGAAGTCCCAGTCTGCGGAAAACTCGAGTATGACGCGATTTATAACGACGACAGCGACAACTACAATGATTTTAAATTAACAATTACAATCGACCTCAAAAAGGCAACAACCGCGCTCAAAGTCAACGTTTTGGAATTTGTGTTTGACAACACTGCGCACGAAGTCGGCACGACGGTCACCTATAAAGGCGAGGTGCTCGACGCGTCGGCGTATAAGCTGAACTACGAAAAGTCTTCGTTTATCGACGCCGGCACGTTCAGAACGCGCGTCACAATGGAGGCGCAAAACTACGACCTGCCCGAAGACACTTACCTTTACGTCAAGGTCAAGGGCGTGAGAGTAGGAAACTCCTACTACACCATCGAAGACGCAATAAACGTCGCGACAAGCGGAACGATATTTGTGGCGAACGATACGGCTTTTGCATCGTCGGAAATTACAAGCGTGCTTTATAACGACGCAAAATACCACACGGTGAAAAAGGGTGTTACTTTGCTTTTGCCGTTCAGCGAAGACGACGTTGTCGGACATATCGGAGCAGGTGAAGACGGAAGCCAAAACTATAAGGCGCACTCTGCGCTTACCGGCAAGCCGAAACCTTATAGAACGCTTGGCATTCCCGAAAGCATCGAACTTATTGTCAACGGCAAACTTGTTGTCGGCGCACAAACGGGAACAACGGCTGCGGGAACTCGTCAAAATAGAGTGTCAGGCAATTATTGCGAAATTAGATTGGACGGCACGATTACCCTTAACAGCGCAACGCTTGAAGTGTATGGATATATCAAGGGCAACGGCACGATAAACGCCAACAACACAACCGTGATTGAAAACTTGTATCTTTCGGGCTGGATGGGTGGTTCCGAATCGGCGGCACGTTATATCGGAAATGACAGAATTTCGTTAATTCCGTTGCTGTCATCGGGCAACTTAAAAATCGACAACCCGACACAATTCCCGTTCAGCCAGTATGAACTGAGGTCAATTGAAACAAAGTTGGTTGTTAATAAAGGAAGCAAGTTGCAAGGTTACACAAAAATAGCCACCGGTGAGTTATCGCAATCCGGTGTAACGGTGCCCGCGCAAATAAACGAAGCGTGGCTCACGTTTGTTTCTTCGGACGCAAGCAAAGTAGATAGTGGATTGTTCAGGCTTATTAGCAACAATAGTCGACTTGAAAAAACAGTGATTGGCGGAAGAGTAAAGCTTGATCTGTTTGGTGAAATCAAGGACGGATATACGTCGATAAGCATTATGGTTGTAAAAAAGACAGTGTCCATGACGTCTCAAAAAGTATTCTTCCCCATTGACGGACGTACGGATATTACGCTCAAAAACGGCGCAATGCTTACGCAAGAATTTTCGTACAAACTTATGCCCGGCGCAACGATAACGGTTGAACAAGGCGGTGTTTATAACATAAACGGAAGATTTATAATGTACGATAAGTCGTTCACCGATATTTCGACGTATCCGTATCCCGGCACGGCGCGTGGCGACTCAAGACTTTTCGTCAACGGCACGATGAATATTAACGGCTCGTTTGGCGGAAAAGTGGAGTCTAGCGACGGTGGCGTGGTAAACGTTGCAACAGGTGCAACGATAAGCGGAGTTCACTCGATAGAAGGAAGCGGAAAAATGACAAGAGATGGTTTGACGGCAGTGTTTACTTTTAACGACACGCACGGCGTGACTAAATCGTTGGAATTTGTAAAGGCGGACGGAACGACCGTTGCAGGAGAAAAAGGGAAGACCTATACCTACAACGGGACGATTTGGCAATAATCGTCAGTGACAACACAAAAGTAACAAAATATGCGTCCCTCGGGACGCATGTTTTATGTCGTTTCGCTTTTCTTTTTTTGGAAAATCTTTATAATATCTATTATGAATAATACGGAAAATCAAAAGAAAAACAAACAAATCGCCACTCTGGGCATAACGCTTGCTCTCGTGGTTGTGTTGCAGGCGCTTGCGGAAATCATTCAAAAATTCGGATTGCCCATAAGTTTTGCGCTGGGGCTTATTCCCGTTTTCGTGGTCGCCGAGGTGTACGGCGTCAAATTCGGCGCGATATCGGGCGGGGTATTCGGCATTGTCAGCCTGCTCATCGCGCTTATATATTCCTCGGCAATCCCCATGTACGCCGTCGCGATAAACCCGCTGGTGTCGGTGCTTCCTCGCATTTTGTGCGGTACGGTGTGCGCGCTCGTATATAAAGGTCTGATGAATGCCGTCCAAAAATCGAACAAGGAACGCTCGCAAAAACAATCCCGCGCCATTAACTTCGGCGTCGGTTGCTTTGCGACAATCTGCGGAGTCATCACAAATACGATACTGCTCCTTTCGATGTTTCTGGCGTTCGCCCACGGAAAAAACTACGACGGACTGGTCATCGACTTCAAGTGGCTTTTGTCAAGCGTGGTAGCGATAAATACGGTGATTGAATTGGTGCTTTTCGCCGTGATTGTGCCGGCGATTGTGGTGACTATCAACGTGGTTGTTTCTTCAAAACAGGAAGAAGATTGACTTTGGTTTAGAGTAAAAAGAGAAAATCATTTGTCATTGTTAGGAACGAAATGACGTGACGCTCTCGGGAATGAAATCGCAAAAGAATATCAAACTATAAACTAAAAAATAATACTAAAAAACGGCGAGAACGCGTCACAAACATCTAAAAACGGCGAGAATTTGATGAGATTGTGGTTTTCTCGGCGGGTTCTGAAAAATCCAGTGTACTGACCGTACACGATTTTTCAGGTTCCGCCGAAAAAGCAGAATATCGCGAATTATCGCCGTTTTACTCTGTTGGTTTATTCAAAAGTAAGTTGCGAAGTTACCAAAAAACTCTTCAGTTTTTCAGTCTTCGGATTATTGAACAATTCCTCGGGTGCGCCACACTCCGTCACTTCGCCGTCCGCCATAAACACGACGCGGTCGGCAACCTTTCTTGCGAAGTCCATTTCGTGGGTGACGATAATCATAGTGCTGTCGCCTTTAAGTCCCTTTATGACCTTCAAGACTTCGCCGGTGAGTTCGGGATCGAGGGCGGAAGTCGGCTCGTCAAAGCAAAGGATATCGGGCGATAGGTTGAGGGCGCGGGCGATTGCCACGCGTTGTTGTTGACCGCCCGAAAGTTCGCCGGGGTAGGCGTCGGCTCTGTCGAGAAGACCGACTTTTTTGAGTGTTTCTTTTGCGCGGGCGTCAATCATTGAATATTCGGCGTCCTTGATTTGCCTTTTTTGCATATTCAAGGCTTTACCACGCACTTTTTGCCGTTTCAAGTCTTTGATTTGTTGTTTTACTCTTTCTTTCGCAATAAGTTCGGCGGCGATTTTGACGTTCTTCAAAACATTTAGGTGCGGGAAAAGGTTGAACTGTTGGAACACCAGTCCAAAGTGCAATCTCTTTTGACGAAGGTCGTTATATTTTTCGTTTTTGTCGGTTTCGGCGTCGAAAAGCGTCTCGCCGTCAACGATGATTTGCCCCTCGTCCGCCGTTTCCAAAAAGTTCAAGCACCTAAGGAGCGTTGTCTTTCCGCTTCCCGACGAGCCGATAATCACCACTACTTCGCCTTTGTCCATTTCAAAATTTATGTCTTTCAAAACTTCCTGATCGCCGAAAGATTTTTTCAGATTTCTTACTTCCAGAATTGCCATTTTTTACACCTTATAATAGTCGAGTTTCTTTTCGATATAGCGGAAAAGAAGGGTGAGCAGTCCGCTGAACGCGAGGTAGAACACGCCCGCATAGAACAACGGCCACAGTATGACATAGTTGTTGACGATTTGCTCGCTGAACTTGATGAGCTCCACAACGCCGATAACGCGCGCCAGCGACGTGTCCTTGACAAGCGTGATGATTTCATTGGACATCGGTGGCATAATGCGCTTGATAACCTGCGGGAGGGTGACGTAAAAGAACGCCTGCGATTTTTTCATGCCCAGCACTTCCGCCGCTTCGTTTTGTCCGCGCGGTATCGACTGAATGCCTCCGCGGTATATCTCCGAAAAGTAGCAGGCGTAGTTTATCACAAACGCCACCAGCACCGCCACAAATCGCGACTTCATCGGATAGTCGAACAAAAGCCCCGGCACGTAGAACACTACGATGATTTGAAGCATCAACGGCGTACCGCGGATTACCCATACGATAAGTTTCGAAAGATAGGCAAGGGGTTTGAACTTCGACATGGAGCCGAAACATACGATAAGCCCCAAGGGCACCGACAGCACGAGCGTCAGTATGAACAAAAGACACGTCGTGCCAAAGCCCGTCATCAGTTGTCGCGTCACTTCGCCGAATGAAATTGAAACCTGAGATAATATCATTTTACTTGTTTATTTTTCCTTATAAAACGTTAGATTTCGCCGTTTGCACGGCGAAATCGTGGCTTTTTATTGTTGATATCGATTTATAAACCGAGGATTGCTTTCGCCGCGTCCTCGCCCGCCGAGCCGTCTTCTGCGACAATTCTTGCTTTTTTCAGAGCGTCGTAGGAGTTGAATTTGTCCTTGTCGGCTTTTCTGATGACGGCGCATTGTTTGTTTTCGAGGTAGTTCATAGTGAGCGACCATTGTTCGGCGCGAGCAGGGGTGACGGTCATGCCGTTCCAGACGCAGTCGATGTTTTTCGATTGCATATCGGTTTCCTTTTTGCTCCAATCGATGAGTTTGAATTCGACCGCGATTTTTGTGCCGAGATCACTGTTGATTTTTGCAAAGACCGCTTTTGCAAGGTCGGTGTCGAATCCGCCCGTTGTTTTGTTGCCTTCGCCGAGAGCCATGGGGGCGTTCAGGGTGAAGCCGATGACGACTTTGCCGTTTTTCTTGATATAATCGAGTTCGGTATTGTCCGCCTCGCCCGAGGGATCGGTGTAGGTCAGGTTAAGCGTTGCGCCGTCGATGCCGTATTTTTTGGCGATTTTCTTATATTCCGTGTCTTTGAGGTCGAAAAGTGCCTTGTTTACAAGGTTGGTGAGGGCGTTGTATTTGCCGTTTTCCGCCTTTCTGAACGCGATGGCGTAGTACTCTTTTTCAAACTCGATGTCGGCAATCATCAGTTTTTTTGCCATTGCGGAGTCGGTGCTCAAAAGATAGTTTGCCATAGTGAAGTCCATTATGCCCACGTCGGCGGTTTTAGAGTTGAGTTCCTTGAACACGTCGGCTTGCGCGGGAAGCGCGGTGTAGCCGGGTTTTGTGTTCTTGTTGCAGGCGGAGAGTGCAAACGACGTTGCAAAAACTACCGTGATTATCGAAACTATTATGGCGATTTTCTTTTTCATATTTACCTCCGTTTAGCGCATTAGCGATTTAGCGCAATAAAGTGTATGGGTGAATAATATCATACAAAAAAACATTTGTAAAGCAAAAATCACAACTTTTTGAAAATTTTTTATTTTCGTCTTTTTGGGCTTTACGGCGGATTGTATAATAATAAATATAGTTTTATATAATTAAACCAAATAAAAACGGACGCAGGGTTGCGTCCGTCTTATGTGTCTTTGTTGTTATTTATGGTTGCCGTTGAGGATTGCGAAGTTTTGTTTGTTGGCTTTATACAGGTTTTTGAACACGGCGTAGCCTTTGTCGTAAACTTCCTCTTTCAACTTAAAGTTGGGTTTAAACGTCTTTTTTGCAGGGATAAAGTCCTTGACCTTGTCAAACGACGGGATAAGATTCAGTCCGATTGCAACGCACACGGCGGCACCGACCGCGCCCACGTTTTGCGGGCTGTCCACCGTTTCGATGGTGTGTCCCGTGACGTCTGCAAGAAGTTGGCAGGTGAAGTCGTTCAGCGCGCCACCGCCGACAAATCTGATGACGTCGGACGCTTTGATTTTCCTTTCGGACGCTTCGAGCATCCAGCGTTTGTGATAGCACACGCCCTCGAGGACGGCGCGGATAAGCTCGGTTTTGCCCGTTTCAAGCGATATGTTGAAGAACATTCCGCGAGCGTTCGGATCCTCGAAAGGACAGCGGTTGCCGTGGAGCCACGGCGTGAAAATCACACCGCCCGAGCCTGCGGGAATTTCGTCGATAATCGACGTCATATATTGATACAAGTTGAGATATTTCGATTCAAAGTCTTCGGTGATATGTTTTTTCTGGATATAGATGCCGACCTCGTCCAACGCGATATGGTCTTTCACCCATTCCAAGCATTTTCCCGAAGTTTCAAGTTCCGCAAAGTAGTTGAACTTGCCGGGTTGCGCGGCGACGGTTGCCGCGATCATCGAGGTGACGTCAACGACGGATTTATCGGTGACGGTCGATACCCAACCCGAAGTACCGCTGTAAATATGCGTCTCGCCAAGGGACGTGCTTCCTGCGCCCACGCCGATAAGCGACGCATCCATACCACCGCCAAAAACCTTGATTCCTTTGGCAAGTCCGATTTCCTTTGCGGCCTCTTCGGTGATTTCGCCGGCGCAGTCGGACGACGCGATAAGACGAGGCAGGTGGTCGTAGTTGACACCGCACATTTTGCACATTTTTTTGCTGATGCACTTATTTTTGAGGTCGAACAAGAGGGTGCCGAACGCGCTGTCGTAGGTCATCACGAATTCGCCGGTCAGACGGCAGATGAGATATTCCTTGACGTCCAGCCACTTGTAAACGCGCTTGAAGTTTTCAGGCTCGTTATTTTTCACCCAGTTGTATTTCCACACGGGATCCTTGACGCTGACGGGTGCCGCGCCGGTGATAACGAGCGCGGGGATAAGTTTGAAGATATTTGCGCCCGCGATTTGGATACCGTAAGAAATGCCTTCCTTGATTTCCTTGCGTGCGCGCTGATCCATATAAGAAAATGCCCTGCGGATTGCGACGCCGTCTTTGTCGACAAGTACAAGTCCCTGCGCCTGCGAGCAGAAAGAAACGCCGTCGATTTTTTCGGGAGCAACGCCTGATTTTTGAAGTACGGTGCGCGTAGTGGAGCACATTGCCTCCCACCATTCGTTGGGATCTTGCTCGGCACCGCCGTCGTCGAAAACGTAAAGATTATAACTTTCGGTTGCGGACGCCAAAATTTTGAAGTCCTTGTCAACCTCGAAAATACAAGTTTTGATGCCGGTAGTGCCTACGTCATAGGCCATTATATATTTGGACATAAAAATTCACCCTATAAAAAAATTTATACGAAAATTATATCACGGTGCAATTTTAATGTAAACAAATTTCCTTACAAAGCACAAAAAAAGTCAAAGAAAGTTGCCTTGCTGTGTCAAAAGGACAGATAAAAGTCCAAAAAAATAGGCACAACTGTCAAAGTGACAGTTATGCCGACACTATTCCAAAAGGTTTGTTTATGCGTTTTGAATTTCTTTTCTGTAGCAATCGTTTTCGATGGAGCAACCACCGCACTTGGTACAACCTTCCTGCTTTTTGAAATCGAGGTTATATTTCACAAGAAGTTTTGCAAGGTGCGTCGCAATTTCGATGAGGTCGTCGGGATCGCAACGAGTGTTCAGGTCAACGGGGGCGTTGTCGAGGGGGCGTATGGGCATTACAGTGGGGAACACTCCGATTTTTGCCATTTTCTCACATTCGCTCATAATATCTTCTTTCGGTTGAATGCCCGCAATGAGCACCGACGACACTTGTCCCCAGCCGAAAACTTCCACCGCCTTATTGAACGCATTATAATAATGCTCGTACGAAATTTTTGATTTCCCGGGGCAAATCTTTTTTCTTAAGTCGTCGTTTGCGACCTCGAGGTTCATAATCGCAACGTCCACGCCTGCCTCTTTCATTTTTACGATTTTTTGAAGGTCGGAGGGCGGAGCGAACTCGATTGCAATCTTCGCGGGCGAAAATGCGCGGATTTTCTTAACAAGGTCGATCCAATAGTCCGCCATGGCGTCGGGATTTTTATAAGTCCCGCCCGAAAAGTTGAGCATATTGTCTTTGGACAATTCAAAAAGTTTTTTTATCGCTTCGGAAAGGACGTCGGCGTCCAAGGGCGTTTCGCTTTCTTTCACAATGCTACAAAACTTGCATTTTTCGTTGGGCTTGTCGTAACAGCAGTTGCTGGACGGCCAAATCGTCACGCAACCCGTAGAATGCAGTCTTGCAAAATCGTCCACGACGGTGCCCGTGTGCGGGAGCGCGCCGAAAAACGACACGGGAAAACTCTTTTGCCCGTCCGTAATGAAAAATTGCCCGTCCTTTACGTCCAAAAGATAGGGCGATTCGTGCGCGAAATCGTCGGCGATGCTGACGTTACAATTGGTCTCCGAAAACCTGACGTTCAGACTGTGCATTATTCCCTTTGTGAAAAAGTCGGGAAATTCCGAAAACAGCAGGGATTTTGCGACGTCGCTTGCGCGCATGCCTTTTGTCAAAAGTTCAGCCTTATAAAAGATTTGTTCGTTAATATCCATATATACCTCGTGTACATTTTACAATATTTTTGAAAAATCCGCAACGTAAATTATTTTGAAACAATCCTTAAAAATCGCGAAAAAACTTATTTACACGGCGGAATTAAGGTTATTTTTAGGAAAGCGACCATAAAATTAAGAAAAACAGTTCGAAATGAGAGGAATTATATCACAACAAGGAGGGGAAATATGGGCGCGAAAGAAAGAAATAAAAATTACGTCCTGGACAAAGCAAAAGTAGTATTTTTGGAAAAGGGTATCGTCGGCGTATCGATGGCTGACATCGCAAAGGAGGCGGACTTCGGCGTCGCCTCGGTTTATCGCTATTTCGGAAACCGTAAGGCGCTTGTTTTGGAGTGCGCGGTGTCGCTGTGGAAGGACAAGCGCGACAAAATCCGCGTCGTTTACGAAAAAAACCTGTCGCAAAGCGGGTTCGAGCAAATCACCATTCTGACAAAGTATTTTTCGTGGCTTGTGGTGAGCGATAAGGCGTTTTCGCGGTTTTTGTTGTCGCTGGATTCGTTCCTTTTGACCGAGGATGCGACGCAGACCGAGCGCGAGGAGTACGACGAAATCCTGCTGGAAATTTATACCATGTTCGAGGGCGCGTACAAGAAAGGGCTTGTGGACGGCACTATACGCGATATCGGCAGTTTTCCGGACTTCTATTTTGCGGCAACGCAGTCGCTCATTAGTCTTTCGCAAAGGCTGACGATGCGTGGCGGAGCGTCGCTGACGGACGAGTCCTTAAACGATAAAATCAAACTTCTTATCAATATGTTCACAACGTACTTTGCAAACGAAAAGTAAGGTTAAAAGGCAAAAAACGAAAGATAAAACACAAAAAACCGCTCAAACGAGCGGTTTTTTGATGCAACAAATCAATATTACAATCCGACAAAAATCGACAACGTTCTGAGGTTCACGTCCTTGATTTTATTGTTGATACTTATTGCGTGCTTGTCCAAAAACAGCGTTTTGTCGTCGCTGATATTTTGGCGCAAAAACTCGCCGACGATGTCTTTAACAACCGCCTCGATAAGTTCTGTTTTTAGCTCCGCTTCGCTTTTTGAATTTCCGCTTTCCGTCAAAAATACAAGTCGGGTTTCGACGTCGGAAAGATGAAAAAGGTCGCGCATTCCGCGGTACGCCCACTTATAAAACGGCTCGTACTTATTGTTCAAAAGGTATATGCAGGAAATCGCGCTTTTGACAAACTCGAACAGGGCAAGTTGCGCCGAGCCGGTTTCTCCGCGCGCGATAAGTCGGGGGTAGTTGTACTGTCCCGATTGACTCATCGACAGCGCGTGCGCCGAGATTTTTTTGAGCCTGACGTCCTCGGGATAGCCTTTTTGAACGGTTTTCCGAATTTTTGCAAAATCGGCGCAGTTGTTTATAAACAGTTTTCCGTTCGTCGCGGTCAACAGAGCGTAGGGCGGAATTTTGAGCCATTCATACGGGGTGGACGGCGTGGTTTTTGTCCCGATAATGCTTTCGTAAAAGCCACCGCACGAAAAAACGCCGTGTCGGTTTCCGCCCGCAGGCGAAAATTTCTGCCGTGTAAACCCCAAAAATTCGTCGGGGAGTTTGTTGTAGGCGCGGGTGAGGTCAAAGCCGTATTTTTCGTAGTCCTCGTCGCTCAAAAACAGGCAAAAGCCCGGCTCGAAATCGTGGTCTTTCGAGACGTCGTCATCGTAAAAAAGACACTCGCTCCCTTGCCCGACTAGCCCCGCGGAAATGCGAGGAAGAAGGAGAGGGAAGTCTTTTTCGAGCATCGGAAGCCCGAATTCAAAAAAGTATTTTTCGGACAATTCAATTCCTTTCATAAATGCTCCTTGCTCGCTCCTTGAGTTCGCCTGCGTCCAAAAATCTGCCCGCGTCCGAAAACGCCGTCGCGCACTTTTCGCACACGAAGGCGTAGTAGCCGTCGCGCACGACTTGGTCACTGTTAAGTAAATCCATCGCTTTGTCCAACGCCTTGTCAACGCTTTCGTCGTCCAGCGCGTCACGGCGCAAAAAACTTGTTGCAAGGTTGGTCATCGTCACCGCCTCGTCCAAGACGTTGCCGTTGGATTTTGCGATGGAAATCGCCTTTTCAAAATATTCGATTGCCTTGTCATATTCGCCCAAATCGGCGTATGACAGTGCGGAATTGTTGTATAAACCGCCGAATAGTGCGTCATTGCAAGCAAGGTGCTTTGAAAAAACTTTGAACACTTCGTCATAAAGGAGTAGCGCGCCTTTGGCGTCGCCGAAGGCTTTTTTATTGGTTGCGACGTTCAACAAAAACGTTGCTCCGCTGACCGTATCGGAAAGCCCGAGCGCGTTCACAAGGCGCAAAACTTCTTCCGAATATTTCTCGCTTTCGTCCTTATTCCCCGTTTTTCTGAAAATCCCCGTTAGCTCGCTTGTGACGACCAGTTCGCCACGCACGTCGTGCAAAGACTTCGCCTCGTCCAGCCAGTATCTTAAAAGGGACTCGGCAGAAGCAAGGTCGTTGTAGGAAAAAAGCTCGTCCAGTTTTTTTATAATTCTGTCAACGGGGACAGTCCCGTGCGTTTCCGTTTCGGGGTAGTAAAACTCTTTGCCCCCGCACGTCGCGCATGACGGCTCTTTGTAATCGAATTCGTCAATACTCATAGTAACTCCGCGGTAATTTATCAATTTTTCATATCTTATGATAACACAAATTACTCTTCTTGACAACGGGCGACGCAAAGGTTATATTGGATATATCGACTTAATTATTTCTTTATTTGGAGGCAAAAAATGATCAGAAGAATTGAGATGGCAGACAAATCCGATTATCTCAAATTCGCAAAGGACTTTTACTCGTCGGACGCGGTAACGCACGCAATCCCCGACGAAAATTTGGAGCTCACCTTCGAGACGCTCGTCGACGGCAATCCGTTTTCGGACGGATATATGATCGAGGACGAAGGCGAAAACGTGGGTTACGCGCTCGTCGCCAAGACGTTCTCGCAAGAAGCGGGCGGTATGGTCGCGTGGTTTGAGGAATTGTACCTCACCGAAAAGACGCGCGGAAAGGGACTGGGCACCCTCGCTCTTATGTATCTCGAGGGCAAGTACGTTTCGGAAGGCTACAAAAGAATCAGGCTCGAATACACCGAAGAAAACGTGCGCGCCGCCAAACTTTATCGTCATCTCGGGTTCAAAAAACTGGACTACTTGCAGATGCTGAAAGATTTTTAACGAAAGAAAGCGGGCGCAAAAGCTCGACAAAAAGGTGCGCGGAAAATAAAATCCGACAAAAACTTAACTCTCAAAATAAGACACGCGAAAGCGTGTTTTTATTTTTAATAAAAAACCGCGCAAAAATCTCAAAAGGGTTGACAGTAACGGGTTTTGGGGCTATATTGGTCTCGCATGGAAGAAAGCAATGAAAATCCTGTGGAAAATCCCGACGAAACCGAAAAAATTGCCGAGAATAATACGCAGGTTGACAACGAAATAATAAACGTTCCGAAAACGCAGGAGGAAGAAGAATCCGCATCGCAAGACGCGGACGTCGCCGTACAAAACGCGCCGAAAAAGAAAGGTCAGCGCGATATGACCGAGGGCGTTATCTGGAAGCAGATTTTCGCGTTCGCTTTGCCGATTTTGCTGAGCAACGTAATACAGCGGTTGTACAACGCCGTGGACTCGATTGTCGTCGGGCGATTCGTCGGGCACGAGGCGCTTGCGGCGGTGGGCAGTAACAACAGCATAATCAACGTTTTCGTATCTCTGTTTTTGGGAATATCCGTGGGTGCGGGTGTGGTTGTCGCACAGTACTACGGCGCAAAGGACGACGAAAGACTGAAAAAATCCGTGCAGACGTGCGCCTTTCTTGCAATTGTTGCGGGCGTAGTTTTGACGATAGGCGGATACTTCCTTGCCGAGCCGATATTAAAAGCCGTCCATACCCCCGAAAACGTGATGGCGTTAAGTCGCGAATATTTGCAGATTTATTTCTTGGGCGTTGCGGGCGCGATGATATACAACATGGGTTCGGGCGTGATTCTTGCCGTCGGCGACAGCAAGCGACCGTTTTTATATTTGCTGTTTGCGTGTTGCTTGAATATCGCGCTGGACGTCGTGTTCGTCAAGGAAATGAACATGGGCGTTGCGGGTGCGGCGTGGGCGACGCTTATCGCACAATACGTTTCGGCTATTTTGGTCATTTTAAGGCTTCTTCTGACAAAACACAACTATAAACTGTCGTTTAGGCACTTTAAGGTGGACAAAGCGATACTCAAAAACATATTCAAAGTGGGGCTTCCGGCAGGGTTGCAATCCAGCATGTACAGCGTCGGGAACCTTCTTATTCAGTCGAGTCTTAACACCTTCGGTTCCGTCGTTATGGCGGGGTGGGTTGCCGCAATGAAAGTCGATGATTTCACCTATGGTCCCATTTGTTCTTTCGGCATGGCGATGAACAGTTTTGTCGGGCAAAACGCCGGTGCAAACCGCATGGACCGCGTCAAAAAAGGCTTCCGCACGGCAATGCTTATGAGCGTGATTACCGCAATCTTAATCGTTGTCCCGGTGACGATTTTGCGCAGTGACGTCGTGCGGATTTTCAACAAGGAAGCGGACGTCGTGCGCGTCGGCTCCGACATCATTTTGCACATTTGCCCGTTTTATATAATCTTTGGAATGTGCGAGGTTTTCTCTGGCACGCTGAAAGGGCTGTCCAAGTCGTTCACGGCGTTTATCATCACTTTTGTCGGGATACTTTTGACAAGGATAATTTGGCTATACACGGCGGTGCTGATGACGCACAACCTCACCGTATTGTTTATGATTTATCCGATAAGCTGGGTGGTGACCGCGCTGATCTACTTTGTTTATCTTGGCGTCAAAAAATGGGACGGAATGCTCGATATGACGTCCGAAACGCGCTTTGTCGAAAACCTGAAAAGTTTTGGCAAAAAACACCTCGGCAAAAAGCACGGATCCACCTTGTAGGCGCAATTTCCGAAATTGAAAAGCGACCATAGAAATTGCACTTCGACCGACAAAATCGCCGACCGAGGAAGTCACAAATTTACTTTTGCCGTTTATCCGCACAAAGGCGACGCGCGTGGCAGCGAGGTTATAAAGCAAGGCTATTCTTTGAATTATCCCGTGAAAATCGCCAAAGTCGATACTTTCGACAGCGTCGCGGTCACCGACAACGATGCGGTCATAATCGAGACGGTCATGTCCGACGGGAAAGGCAACGTCGTATTGAGGCTTTACGAGTCGAAGGGGGAGAAGTGCGAAACGTCGCTTTATGCGGGATTTTCCTACAACGCCGTGAAGAACGTCGACTTTATGCTTGAAAACCCGCGCGACGCGGACATTAAAAAACTCAGTTTTACGCCGTTTGAAATCAAGACGCTGTTGTTTGAAAGGTAAATATTTTTGGCGTCGAAATAAAAATTATGTCGGTTGAGAAAAACCGAAATAGACAAGGGGTTTTGCGCGCGCGGATTAGTCCTGCTTGCTCGGCAGACATTCGATAATCACGCAATTTCCCGACACCGAAAACTTGTTTTCGGCGACGCGAGGCAGGAAGAAATAATCCCCGCGTTTAACGGGTGCGGAATAATTTTCGCCCGTAACGGTGCCCGTCCCCGAAAGCACGATAAAGACGCTCGGTGCGTAGTCCATAACGAATCGTCCGCCGGTCAAGACGTGTCGATTCATTGCAAAGCAGGGCGTATCGTCATAGGTGATGAGGTTTTCTTTGACGTAGTTTTCGGCGGTTTTCTCCGTTTTCGGCACGCAACGCGAGGACGCAACGGCAACGTCGCCGTACAAGTCGAAATTAAAACATGAAAGGGCGGTTTTTTTGTCAAGACCGATATATTTTTCGTTTTCCGAAATCTTGTAGTCACCGCACCAATTTTCGGGTTGAATGGTAAAATCGGTGGGCTCTTGAATTTCGATAATCGTGCAACCCGCGCCGATTGCGTGCACAAGTCCCGCTCTTATCAAAAACACGTCGCCGATTTTCGGCTCGACAAACGAGAGGTAATCCTCATAGACGTTCTTTTCGTCAAGGGAACGCTCTTCGAGATTTGAAAGCACGTCAATGTCGATTTTATCCTTGAAACCGAAGTAGATTTTCGCGTCGGGACGCGTTGCGATAACAAGCCACGCCTCGGTTTTTCCGTAAGTGCTGTTGAAGTGCGTTTTGGAAAACTCGGGGGTTGGGTGCACCTGAACGGGCAGACGGATTGCGCTGTCCAAAAACTTGACAAGACAATCGTATTTTCTCTCGCCCAGCAGGGCGTCGCCGTATTTTTCAAGAAGGTCGTCGAAAAACAAGTCGGTGTCGCGCACCGTCGATACGCCGTCGCGCTTTCCAAAGTATTTCGGATTGATGGCGCGAACACGGCTTGCCACCCATTCTTCGGGAAACATATTGTCGCCGTCCTCGTTCGTGCCGAAAAACTCGGCGTAAGGCATGCCCCCGCGATACACGCGGAAAACACGGTTGCGATTAAAAAAAACGGGCTCGTGTATTATCTTTTCGATGTCGATCATAATGCACCTCGTTGGACGTACTATATATGCTCAATTATAGAAGTACCGGTCGATAAAGTCAATGCTTGACAAAGATATGACCGCGTTTTATTATGAAGTTGAGGGTGAATTATGATTTTAAGTATCGGTGAAATTCTGGCAGATTTAATAGGCGAAAAATACGACGACCGCATCGATTTCAAGACTTATGCGGGCGGTGCGCCGTTCAACGTGGCGTGCAATGCAAAGTTTGCAGGCGCAAAAGTCGGGTTCTACGGAAACGTCGGTCGTGACGTCATAGGAAGATTTTTGAACGGCTTCGTCCAAAGCATCGGTCTCGATTATGCAAAAATTACCGAGGACGCAGGGCGCAACACGACGCTGGCGTTCGTGACAGTCGACGACGAAGGGGAAAGAAGTTTCAGTTTTTACAGAAACAATACGGCGGATTATGCATTGGATTTGGACGCGGTCGATTTTGACGCGTTTCCAGATTTGAAAATCGTTCACTTGGGTTCGTTGATGCTCAGCGAAGAGGAAGGGGTACGCTTTGCGCGTGCGTTGGTCGAAAAAGTCAAATCGAAAGGAATTCTGTTTAGTTTCGACGTGAATTTCCGCCTTGACCTTTTCAATAGCCCGAGCGAGGCAATCGAGCGTTATAAATGGTTTGTTGACCGCGCTGATATTTTGAAGTTTTCCGATGACGAACTTTTGCTGTATACGGGCGAAAACTGCCTCGAAAAGGCGATTGAAAAAATCCCCGCGGATAATCGATTGTTTGCTTTGACAATGGGCAAAAAAGGTAGTCTGGCGTTGATGGACAACATAAAAGCGACGGTGCCGACAAAGGTTGTGCGTCCCGTGGATACGACTGGCGCGGGCGACGCGTTTTTCGGCGCGCTACTTGCCAAAATCGACGAAGTCGGGCTCAAAAACCTTAATGAAAAAAGTCTGACGACGATATTCGAGTATTGCAACAAAGTGGCGTCGTTTGCGGTCACGAAATTCGGCGCAATCAACAGCTTCGACATTTAATCATTAACTTTTAATCATATTAAGCGAGTTTTCTTCATAAATAACCCATTCAAGTGTTCGCTTGAAAACAATCAAAAACAACTCACCGGTTGAGATAAAAAACCACGCCTAAGCGTGGTTTTTCGTTGTAATTTCAAAGATATTATTCTTGTTTAATATCGTCTTCGGATTATTCCTTTTCGCGAGGAGGGATAAATCCTCGTATTTTTTTCAGGTTGATTGAAAAAATTATAAGGAGCGCCAAGCAGAGCGAAAACATCGGCACGAAAAAGCACAGTGACTCGATGAGGGAAAAAATAATCATTGGTCCATAAGCATAATTAGATAGTAATCTAAGCAATAAAAGTTTATTGATTATATAATACGTCATCACGACGACGGCGACTGCCGAAAATACAATACCGACGATATAACGTTTGGCGGTTTTTTCGATATCCGATTTTCCAAAGGTTTTCCGCTTTTTGTATATAAAACTCGAAAATACCACCAAAGTAATCGAGCAAGCAAAACAAAGAAAAGACAGGATGACGGAAGGGTGAGGAGAAGTAATTAAGGAGAATAAAGCAGAGAAAAACGGGTAAATGTAAACTAAAAGCGCGGTTATCGATACGCCGAGCAATGCTTTTGCCGTTTTCTCGTATTTTTCCGAATACGCCGTGAACTTTTCCTCGTCAAAAACGAACTCGGGCTTTGATACGACGGAGACCTCGTCTTTACTTTGATTTTCGTCCTGTTGCGCATTTACGGGCTCGGCTTTTGACGGTTGCGCGTTTTCATAAAAGGGATTTTCCACCAGTTTTTTGCATTTCGGACAATACAAATATTTATCCGAATCGGAATTTACCAGCGTTGTGTCGCAAATCGGACACAAAACTTCTCTTTCGTCCATAAAATTTCCTCCTAAAACATATATGAATTATTATTGCACAAAACGGTACTTTTGTCAAAATAAAAGAAACATAGGGCGGGCAAAGAAGTATTTCGCGCGGGTTTTTTTGGAAAACCTTGCAAAAAATTTGTAAAAAGTATTGACATTGAGGGGAGAGGGTTTTATAATTACAAATAGTTGAACAGTTATTCAAATGTTTGCAAAAGGAAAAGGATTATGAAAAAATTTGAACAAGAAAACGAATTTTGCGAAGTGAAGCACGTCCACGACGAGGCGGTACAAAGCGTCAAGGTGCGACTTATCGACGACGGACTTTTGTGCGACGTGGCGGAACTTTTCAAGGTGTTCGGCGACAGCACCCGCATAAACATCATCGCGACGCTTTACGAAAACGAGTTGTGCGTATGCGACATTGCCGAGGTTTTGAACATGACGGTCAGCGCGGTGTCGCACCAACTCAGGATACTTCGCCACAACAAACTTGTCAAAACAAGACGTAGCGGAAAAGAGGTGTTTTATTCGCTGGCGGACGACCATATCGTCAAGATTTTGGAGATGGCAATCGAGCACGTTAAAGAGTAAAAAATCAATGAGGTAATATATATGAAAAAAACAGTAACAATCAAAGATATCGACTGTGCAAATTGCGCCGCAAAGATCGAGCGCGACGTGCAAAAAATCACTGGCGTCCACAGCGTAAACCTGAACTTTTTCGGGCAGAGATTGCAGCTTGAGTGCGACGAGGCGGACTACGACCGCATAAAAAAAGAAATCGAAAGGTGTGCAAAAAAGGTCGAGCCCGATTGCACAATCATAGGTTTATAACATAAAATAATAAGATAAAGTATGAAAAAGTTATCCAAAAACCAAATTAGGCTTGTCAGATTTTCGATGTGCCTTGTGGCGTTTATCGTGCTTTTTGCCATTGACAAAACAATCGGCATGAAGTGGTACGTCGCGCTTCCGTTGTTCGTCGCCGTGTACCTTGCGATAGGCTACGACGTGCTGTACCGCGCAGCCAGAAACATTGTCCACGGGCAAGTCTTTGACGAAAACTTTTTGATGTGCGTGGCGACGCTCGGGGCGTTTGCAATCGGCGAATATCCCGAGGCTGTTGCGGTAATGCTGTTTTATCAACTGGGCGAAATTTTTCAAAACTACGCCGTCGGAAAAAGCAGAAAATCCATTGCGTCGCTTATGGATATCCGTCCCGACAAAGCCGTGATTTATAAGGACGGCGAGGAAACCGAAGTCGCGCCCGAGGAAGTCAAAATCGGCGACGTCATCGTCGTTAAAGCGGGCGAGCGAATCCCCGTTGACGGCGTTGTCGTAAAGGGCGAGGGCAGTCTCGATACTTCTGCGCTCACCGGCGAAAGCGTACCTCAAACAGTCGGCGAAAACAGCGTCGTATTAAGCGGATCGATAAACCTTGCGAGCGTGTTGTATATCCGTGCCGAAAAGGAATTTTACGACAGCACCGTCGCAAAAATCCTCGATATGGTGGAAAACGCGTCCGCCAAAAAAGCGAAAGCCGAAAACTTTATCACAAGATTTGCAAAATATTATACGCCGTTTGTCGTGGTCACCGCGGTAATTCTTGCAATTGTTCCCCCGCTTGTCATCGGAATGAAGGACGGCGCGGTGTGGCGCGAGTGGCTTAATCGCGCGCTCACGTTCCTTGTAATAAGTTGTCCGTGCGCGCTTGTTATCAGTGTTCCGATGTCGTTTTTCGGCGGAATCGGAAGCGCGTCCAAAAAGGGCATACTGTTCAAGGGCACGAGTTATCTGGAACTCATCGACAAGGCGAATATCTTCGTATTCGACAAAACCGGCACGCTGACGAAAGGTACATTCGAGGTCAAAAAAGTCATACCCGAGGACAACCGCGACGAGATCTTGCGCATAGCTTGCATCGCCGAAAGCGGAAGTCTGCACCCCATCGCGAAGAGCATTTACAAGGCGTACGGCAAGAAAGTCGATTGCGGTGAATACCAAATCAAAGAACTGTCGGGACGCGGTATGGAAGCGGTCGGCGCCGAGGGGCGTATCCTTTGCGGAAGCGGAAGACTTCTTATCGAAAACGACGTTGCCATCATACCCGTCGAAGATGTCGGAAGCATAGTTTACGTCGCAAAAGACGGGAAATATTTGGGCGCAATCGTAATTTCGGACACCGTCCGCAACGACGCCAAAGAGGTTGTGAAACAACTGAAATCCGTCGGGGCAAAAACCATAATGCTGACGGGTGACAACGAAAAATACGCCCGTGCCGTTGCAAAAGAGGTCGGCATCGACGACTTCAAATTCGGCTTACTTCCCGCGGATAAAGTCGTCGAAATGGAAGGCATTATGGAAAGCAAGGGCAAAAAAGACAAAGTAGTCTACGTCGGCGACGGCGTCAACGACGCGCCCGTCCTTATGCGCTCGGATATCGGCGTGTCGATGGGCGGAGTGGGCAGTGACAGCGCGGTCGAGGCGTCCGATATGGTGCTTATGCGCGACGATTTGTCGGGGCTTGTCACCGCGCGAAAAATCAGCAAAAAAACCCTGAAACTCGCCTACGAAAACATCGTATTTATCCTGCTTGTCAAAGCCGTCGTGCTCATTTTGGGCGCACTCGGTATAGCAAGTATGTGGCTGGCGGTGTTTGCGGACGTGGGTGTGGCGGTATTAGCCACGTTGAACTCTATGCGCGCCCTTCGCTCGAAATAAAACGGCGATAATTCGCGCCTTTTTGAGTTTTTCCAAGAACCTGAAAATCCGTGTACGCTTCAGTACACTAGGATTTTCAGAACCTCGTAAGAAACGTCAAAAATCCATCAAATTCTCGCCGTTTTAGGGAGAGTGAAGATTCTGACTTTTTAGGGGAGTGAAAATTCTTACTTTTCAGGGTTTGTTTTCAATTGTAGTAAAAAAGACACGGGACGCCGTGTCTTTTTTGGTATTAGTCAAGGGGGTTATTTCCCGAAAAAGATAATGGACTGCACGCGGTTTTGTTGGGTATTGTTGTCGTCGCCCTTTTGGATTCTGGTTGTTGCGTCAGCGGGCTCGTCGGCTTTGCGCTCGGTATTGTAGCAGAACTTATATCCTTCGACGTCGCTTGCGGTAATAATCTTGAGGGCGTTATCCGCATTTATTGCTTTGATGCAAACGTATTCGCCGACGAAATTCTTATCACCTTTTTTGTTTTTCATATTTGCGATGATATCCGAAAGATAATAGCCGTGGAATGTTTTTGTGCCTTTCTTATTGGTGAACGTTGCGACAGAAACGTTGATTTCTTCGGTTTTGGTATCGGGCGCGGAACCGCGAGTTACGGTTGTTTTTTGGGACGCTTCGTCAAGATTCGTCGTCTCAAAGATGATGTCGTGAGTTTTGTTTTGGGCGACGTCGGTGAAAGTGACGGTAAGTTTCACAATCTTGTTGTCAATGTCGTTTGCCCAAGCAAAAGTCATTTTGTAAAGTTCGTTCAAGTATTTTGCGCTTGCCGAGAAATCGCCGGTCGCAAACTTTTTGTCATCGCCGATTGCCCGAACTTTGATTGTATCGCCGGCATCCAGTTTGACCGAAGTTGCGGTGATTTCGACGGGAGTTGCGTCGTTTAAGGAGTAGGCGTACTTTGTTGCGCCGTCGATTGCTTTCCAAGACGCAGTGCCGTCATCGGCAATCGTGACGACAGGGGTTGCAAGTTTTACGGGGGTGGTGTCTTTATTTTTGTACTTGTTTGCGCAAGCCGTTAAAACCGCGACCGCCATCACAACCACGAGAAGCAACGATAAAAACTTGATGCTTTTTTTCATAGAAACCTCCAAAAAATTTATTTATTGCCACTGCCTGCTTTTGGCTGGCGAATGTTGCCTGTCATTATTTGTTCCATAATTTCGTCCGAAACGGTGAAGTCAAAAAACTCCTTATAAAACTCTCGCACCTTGTCTTCAAAGTTATAGTTGAAAGTGTCGGGATACAAGACGTTTGCAAGCCACAAAATGGCAAGAGGAGTTTCAAAGCCGTTGTCATGGCCGTATCTTGTCGCACCGACGGGAATTTGGAAAACTTTGTTGTTTTTCACAGCAGAAATCTCGCTCCAACCCACGTTTTGTTTAATTTCGTCGGGGACGCCGTATTCGTTGCAAATGATGATTTCGGGATCCCACTCGATAATCGTTTCGATATTATAAATCGCTTTGCCGTCCAATAGAGCCGTGGTATTATTGATTGCAACGTTGTTGGCACCGGTCACAGCGATCCAATCCGCGCCGAGGCTTCCTTTGAAGTCGCTTCTCAACGCTTCGTTTATCGCGTGATACAATCTATAAACCTTGCGATTCTCGATATTTTGAACCCCGATTTTTACATCGTTTATCACGCCGTTATAATAGGAGGCGAATTTTTCCGCCTTTTCTTCGGCACGCAATGCCTTGCCGATAACCCTAACAACCTCAATTTGTCCTTGCATATCTGTGAAATTCAGCACGACGTAAGGAATTTTCATTACGTCGAGTTTTGCGCGTTGGTCGGCGTTGTCATACATATCCTTATCGATAAATATAAGGTCGGTGTTTCTTTTCAATACAGCCTCGGCGTTCAGCGAACCACTGTTTTTGACGCTGATTGCGTTTTTGACGCCGGGGCACATCGTTTTAAGAAGGGTAGAACGGGTAATATTGTTGCAGGTTGACGTCATTTGGTCGGCAAATCCCAGCATTGCTACGATATGTCCGCCAAACGACGATACCGCACAAATGGACTGTGGATTGTTGGGAACTTCTACGGTGCGACCAATGCAGTCCACCACCATGTGAGTTGTGCCACTCGGCTTTGGCGGATTAATGTTGCATGCAGAAAAACACGCAACAGACAGCACGAGCAATAAAAGAACGATGACAATTTTTTTATTAAATTGTGTTGATCGGGCAAACAATTCTTTCCACCTCTCCGTTTTCTTTTATTCTTTCAACGATATCCGCATCGATGTTATAGGCGTCTTTTATGGTTTCTTTGGAGACAACTTCCTTTGGAGTGCCGACGTATTTCACAATTCCGTCTTTCATTATCCCTGCGCGTACGCTGACGCCAAGAGACTCGAAATAAAACGCGTGGTTTAGCGAGTGAGTTGCCATGATGACGGTCAGTCCCTCGTTTTTGACGACGCTTGTTACCGTTTCCAAGAAGATGAGTTCGTTTCTGATGTCCAAGTGTGCAGTAGGTTCGTCCATAATAATGACGTTCGTACGCTGAGCAAGCGCGCGTGCCAAAAGCACAAGTTTGAGTTCCCCACCGGAAAGTTGAGAATAAGGTCGGTCTTTGAAATCGACAATCCCGACGCGGGACAACGCCTCCAAACAAATGAGTTCGTCCTCTTTTTTAGGTTCGCCGAACAAGCCTCTGAACGCAACCCTGCCCATCATCACTGCTTCCAAAACGGTGTAGGGGAAAGTAATGGTATGCAATTGCGGAACATAGGCGATTTTCTTTGCAATCTCCGGCGGTTTCAACGACGATATTTCAACATTATCGATAGTTATACTTCCTGTTTTGTATTTATTAAGTCCAAGTATTGCGTCTATGAGGGTTGTCTTGCCTGAACCGTTCGCACCCAAAAGGCAAAAGATTTCGTTTTCCAAAACGCCAAGATTTGTGCCTTTTAATATCTCATTCTCGCCATAGGAGAAATGCAGATTGCGAACTAAAATTTTCTCATCCATTCCACTGTTTCCCCCTTGTGCGTTTTAATAAATATACGAAGAACGGCGTGCCGATGAGGGCGGTGATTATGCCGATCGGGAGTTCGGACGTAGTGACACTTCGGCAAATAATATCGACGATTACCAAAAACACCGCGCCCAGCGACGCGCTGACAGGGATAAGTCTTGAATTGTTGTTTCCGACAATCATGCGCCCGATATGAGGAATCACAAGTCCCACCCAGCCTATCGTACCGCTGATACAAACCGCCGACGCCGTGGCAAGCGTTGCACCGCCGACGATAAGGAATTTGTAAAGTTTCACGTTTATCCCAAGGGCCTGCGCTTCCTTATCTCCGATGGACAGCACGTTGATTCGCGTCCTGCAAAGAAAGACAAGAATCATACCTATCGCCATTGGAATGAAGGCGTAAAAGTGGGTGTAATTCGTCTCGGCGAACGATCCCATAAACCAAAACATTATGCTTGGAAGCTGGCTGTACGGATCGGCGATATATTTCATAATCGACACCAGTGCACCGAAGAATGCCGATACCACGACACCGCCCAAAATGAGCGTTACCGAAGAAGTCCTGCCGTAAACACGCCCCGCAAACCAAGCAAGAATAACCGCAAGTATCGCAAAGGCGAACGAACTGAAATATACCGATGCGCCACCGCCGAAAGCGACTATTGCAAGACAGGCTCCAAAACCTGCGCCGTTGCTTACGCCAAGCATGCTTGAGTTGACCAACGGATTTCTGAATACGCCTTGGTACGACGCGCCGGATACCGCCAGCGATGCTCCGACAAATGCAGCTGCCATTGCGCGTGGAAAACGCAAATACCATACGATAATTTTTGTGCCGGAGGTGGCGGATTTCGGATTGAATATCGTGCGCAAAACCTCTTGTCCGCTGAGCTTATATACGCCGACGAACAACGAAATAAAAACAACAAGTGCCGGCAATATCACGAGCAACGGATATAGCACGATTTTTTTATTAAAAAACCTTGTTATTTTTTCTTTCATTTTTTCTTTTCGCACGAGAACGATTTATCGCTCCAGCGTCTGAACGCGCAGTTCAAACACGAGTTTTCGTTGTTCAACAATTCCTCGTGGACATCGAGTTTGTAGTGCTCGCACGGGGTGACCGCGGTTCGGGTGAACACAAAATCTCTCATCTCGTTTTTCAAGAGGGGAGCATATTTATTTTTGCCGATTTTTTTGGCAAAAACGATAAACTTGCCGTTAGTTAGGACGGGTTTTACTTTCCATTCGACGTAAATGTCGGCGTCGTCTGAGATGATTTCGCCGTCAACGCTCACAATATCGTCAACGTTCTTATGACTTCTGATTTGTTTTGCGGAATAAGTGCTGTCTTTTTCAAATGATTTTGCACCGCCTTTTAATTCGCCGTCGTTTCCGCCGTATCTTAAAATCGTGCCTGCCAATGCGCCGATTACGCCCGAGCCGTCCCCGCCGAGTTCTTGAAGATATATTCCGTATTTTTTTGCAAGATTTATTGCTTCTTCTTTTTTCAGCACTATATTTTTTGCGCGGTATCCAAATTCGACAAGTTCGCTTTTATCCTTTACGTCATCGGGGATAAATATGCACAATCCGGGATCGCTTCCTTTGGCGCTTTCCAGTTTTAAGTGAGTGCAACACGTTTCTTTCAACTGTGCATCGTAGCGGTCGTCGATTTTTGCGGTGAAAATCATTGAACTATTGTGCGAAGTATATCGGATATCGGGGTGAATCAACAACTGGTGCCGTGTAGTTTTGCCGACTTCGCCATATCCTTTTTCCTCGATAATTTTGCGTAGTTCATCGGCAATCGCACCGGTGCCTTTTGTGTCGATTGCGTCGGTATCGTCAATTCCAATCACATACTCTCTTATCATAATTTCAAATAAAAGCCGTCTTTGTTTGAAAACGGCGCAACGTCAAAAGTAATACTTTTGAAAATAATATTTAATCAACACAATAATTTTATCATAAAAAACATATCTTTTGCAACATAATAATAATTTAATCGTCGGTTTTTTACAATCGTCATTCTCACGGGAAGGGGAAACAAACTGAAATTTTAAGTTAAACTTAACTTCGGATTAAAGTAATCTTTAACTTTACAAGATATCATTAAGCCATAAAGTTTCATAACATAATTTTCTCCCATTATCGAAAAGGGCGTCCCGAGTGGACGCACTTTTTCTTTGTAGCGGGCGGGCAATAAAGTTGCCTTTTTTCAAAAGGCATATTATAATAGATTATCATAAGTCACGAGAAGATTATGTTTTTATTGCTTGCGCTAATTTATTTGATTTTCATATCGCTGGGGCTTCCCGATTCGCTGTTCGGAGCGTCGTGGCCGGTCATGCACGTTGACTTCAACGTAAACGAAAGTTTTGCAAGCATATACATGATAATCACGGCGGTGGGCTCGGGCGGTGTCAGTTTTATTGCGGGACCGCTCATCAGGAAGTTCGGCACGGGCAAGGTCACCGTCGTATCGATATTATTGACGGCGGTCGGCATGCTGGTCATCGGGTTTTCGGTGCATATTGCCATGGCGATATTCGGCTCGATATTGATGGGGCTGGGCGCGGGCGCAATCGACACCGGGCTCAACAACTACGTTTCGACGCACTACAAGGCGCGCCATATGAACTGGTTGCATGCGTTTTGGGGCGTCGGCGTTACGTTAAGTCCCATTATTATGGGCGCGTTTTTGGACAAGGGCAACAACTGGCGCGGTGGATACAGGTGCGTGTCGTACATACAGTTTGCGATATTCGCGTGCTCGCTTTTGTCGTTGCCACTTTTCAAAAAGTATGAAAAGTCGGCGCTGTTGGACACGTTTAAGACGGACGAAAACGACGAAAATAAAGAAAACGAAAACGGCGCAACCGAAGCGGACGAAAACGGCGAAGGCGCGCCAAAAAAGAAGAAAATTGCAATAACCGAAATCGTAAAAATAAAGGGAGTAACGTGGGCGGTATTGTCGCTGGGGCTTTACGTTTCGATGGAGTTTTTAATCGGGACATGGGGCGCAAGTTACGCCGTCAACACAAAGGGAGTGTCGCCCGCAGACGCCGCGCGGTGGGTGTCGCTGTATTTTGGCGGAATTATGACAGGGCGCATAATCAGCGGGTTTATATCCTATAAATTCGCCGATAAAGTGCTGATTAGGCTGGGTATCGCCGTTATGACAATCGGAATGATTGTGTTTGCGTTGCCCATCGGGAAGTACGCTCTGTTGGGGCTATTGCTCATCGGCACGGGGTTTGGTCCGGTGTTTCCGTCGACGATACACGCAGTGCCGGAAAGGTTTGGGACAAAGTATTCCGCCGACATCACGGGCATACAAATGGGCGGTGCGTACGCGATAGGCTGGGCGGTGCAACTCACGTTCGGATTTGTTGCCGAAAAGGTTGGGTTCACGTTTGTGCCGTATCTGTTGTTAGCGTTCACGGCGTGTTTATTGTTGGTCAGCGAAATCACCAACAAAAAGACGGCGAAGAAAACCACTGCCACATAAAATTATGGACAAAATGAAAAACCGCATAAAGAAATCGTTGATAATCGTTGCAATCGGCGTGGTGGTAAACGTCGCGCTTGCGCTCATCAAAATGTACGTTGGGCTCAGTAGCAACAGTCTTTGCATAATGCTGGACGCAATCAACAATTTTTTCGACATATTGACGGCGATAGTGGCGGGGGTGGCGTTCTGCACGCTCCTTATCCCGCGCAGTGAAAAGGCGCCGTACGGCTACGGCAGGACGGAATATCTTGCGGGGTTTATCGTTGCGGTGACGTCTGTGGTTGTGGGCGGGCTGTTTTTCATACGGTCGCTTAACCGCATGGCGATGCCCGAGCCCGTATGGTTTGGCGTGAAAAGTTGCATATTGATATCGGTGACCGTGCCGGTGAAGCTCGGCTTGGGGCTTGGCTACTATTTTGCCGACAAGAAGATGAAGTCGCCTGCGCTCAAAGCCTTGGCGATTGACAGTTTTATGGACGTCGGCATAACGGTGACTTCGGTGGTATCGTTTGCGGTGTCCGCCGAGGTCGATTATGCGGTGGACGCAATCGTCGGCATCGTCATAAGCGTCGCGGTCGTCGTGTTTGCGATAAAGGCGGTCAGGGACAACATAAAAGCGGTTGTTTCGGGCGACGGCGCAAAGGACGAGAAAGAGGCGATATATAAAGAGTGCGAAAAGGTCGGCGTGACCGTTGTGAAGACCGAACTTCACGATTACGGTTACGGCGCAAAAGTCGGCGTCGTCATTGTCGAGGGCGCGGACGAAAGCCAACTGCAATCCCTCAGCCAAGCCGTCAAAGACGACACGGGTGCGGAAGTCAGGTTTATCATTGAAAATCACGGCGAAATCGCCGAATAATAAAAACATCTGAGGTGAAGATATGAGTAAGAAAGAACTCGCCGAAAACGGAATTACTTTCGACGTGGAAACCACCGAGTTCGGCAAGCCCGAACGCAAAAGAAAGAGGAGAAAAGATCTCTCTCCCGAGGAAAGAAAAAAGCGCACCAAAAAAGCGCTGATTATCACGGCAAGCGTCATACTTGTCATTGCGATATTCTTTGGCGGATGCGCGATAAGTTCGGCTGTCGGCACAAAATCGCTTATTAAGCAAGGGCAGAGTTTTGGCAAAGTCGAATATACCGAGCACAAGCAGATTGAGCCTACTTTCGACAAGGAACTCGGCTATTACGTGTTTGAAAAAGAGGACGACGACTTCAAGGTGTTGCAGTTCACGGACGTCCATATCGGCGGTGGCGCGTTCTCGCACCAAAAAGACGCGTGGGCAATGAACGCCGTCGCGACGATGATAAGGAAAGAACAACCCGACTTTGTCGTGGTCACGGGCGACATCGCATATCCCGTACCTTTCCAGGCGGGCACGTTCAACAACAAAAACGCCACGATGATTTTCGCGGAAATGATGGAAGCCCTCGGCGTGTACTGGACGTTCGCGTTCGGCAACCACGACACCGAGTATTACAGCCGTTATTCGCGCGTGGACATCTGCAACTATTATAAGGAAAGAAACTTCAAGTACTGCTTGTTCGACGCGGGCGTGTGCGACGACAAAGACTATATCGGCGACGACGCGATGGGCTTCGGCAACAATATGTTTATCGTCAAAAACAAGAAGGACGGCAGTATCAATCAGGCGCTCGTCACGTTCGACAGCCACAGCTACATCGACGGCGACTACTTCGGCGCGGCGTGGAAATACGATAATATCCACCAGTGCCAAGTTGATTGGTATGCGGGCGAAATGGCGAAGTTGAGAAAGGCAAACGGCGATAAAAAAGTCAACAACCTTGTGTTCTTCCACATTCCGCTTCGCGAGTACCGCGACGCCTGGGCAAATGTCATCGACGCTATCGGCGATAAACAACCCAACCCCGGCGAGAAATTCGAGTCCGAACGCGGATTAACGGAAATCGTATATGGAAAAATAGGCGAGAAAGACAAACAAAAGAACGGTCAACGCACCTACGGCGTCTTCTGCGGTATGCGCACCGACGAACTGTTCAAGGTAGGGCTTGAAAACGATATGTGGGGCGTCTTCTGCGGTCACGACCACTACAATAACTTCTCCGTAAACTACACGCCGAAGGGCGCCGAACGCTCCATTCGCTTGACGTACGGCATGTCCATCGACTACCTCGCCTACGTCAGCGTCAGGGATCACGCACAACGCGGTTGCACGCAAATCTTGCTGAAAGGCGACAACTCCTTTGAATGCGCCCCCAAGAACTACTATTGGGACTACGGCGTGCGTCCCGAAAAACCCGCCAAAAAGAAATAATCCGCTTCCAATCCAACCAAAAACGGACATAAAAACAACCCCTCCGCGATTTACGAAGGGGTTTGTTTTATGGTTTTATTTTGTCGTTATTAAATCGAAACCGTCCCTTTCTTGCACACAACCTTCGTCGCAGGAACGTTGTTGTTCCAACCTGTTCCTTTTGTTATATTGTTCCATTGCGCTATCGTTCCGTTAAAAGAAATATTCATAAGTCCCGAACAACCTGCGAAAGCATACTCGCCGATGCTTGTCACACTGTCGGGTATAGTTATACTCATAAGTTCCGTGCAAAATCCGAAGGCGTAATCGCCGATGCTCGTCACACTGCCGTCCGCGGGAATAACACTGTTTTTACAACCCAATATCAAGGTTTTGCTTTTTGTTTCAATAAGACAATTTCCGTAGCTATGATATTGGGTATTTCCTTCTTTAACAATTATGCTCGTAAGTCCGGGGCATCCGACGAAGGCCCCAATTCCGATACTTGTAACATTTTTGCCGATTGTAATGTCCGTAAGTCCGGTGCCTGCGAAGGCACCGTAGCCAATGCTTGTCACGCTGTCGGAAATTGTCACGATCGTAAGTCCCGTGCAACCATAGAAAGCACCCTCGCCGATACTCGTCACGCCGTTACCGATTGTAACGCTCGTAAGCCCGGCGCAACCAAAGAAGGCATACGACGGAATGATTTTTACATTGTCTCCTATATTAACAGTTACAAGATTGGAACAATCTTTGAATATAGGAGAACCAAACGAACCTGCTCCTGTGCATGCCGTTGCATTCCAGTTGACAGTTGTCAGCCCGGTGCAACCGGAGAATGCATCACTGCCGATACTCGTCACGCTGTCGGGAATTGTAATGCTTGTAAGCCCGGTGCAATTACGGAAGGCATAATCGTCGATACTTGTTCCACTTGTAATTATAACAGAAAAAGATGTAGGTTTTGCTTGCTTTGCAACCATGCTTACGTTTGTTGCAGAACCCGAGACGGTAAGCCCGGTGCAACCGGAGAATGCATAACTACCAATGCTCGTCACGCTGTCGGGAATTGCAATGCTCTTAAGTCCCGTGCAACCGGAAAAGGCATAATTATCGATGCTTGTCACATTGTTTCCGATTGTCACGCTCGTAAGTCCACTGCAACCTTGAAAAGCTTTATAGTTGATGCTCGTCACGCTGTCGGGTATAGTTATGCTCGTAAGTCCGGTGCACTTATAGAAGGCAGAGTCACCGATGCTTGTCACATTGTTTCCGATTGTCACGCTCGTAAGCCCGGTGCAATTATAGAAGGCACAATCACCAATGCTTGTTACGCTGTTCCCGATTGTTATACTCGAAAGGCCACTAAAACCGTTGAAGGCACCGTAGCCGATGCTTTTTACATTGTCGGGAATAATTAAATCACCTTCAACTTTTTTGCCGCCGATATAAAGCGCACGTGTATCTGACACTATTTTACCATATACGTTTATCCCGCACCAACCGGCAAGCCCGCCGGTGTAGTAAATGCTTGTAAGTCCCGTGCAACCATAAAAGGCATCGTAACCGATGCTTTTTACGCCGTTATTGATTGTTACGCTCGTAAGTCCCGTGCAACCGCGGAAGGCTTCATTGCCGATGCTCGTCACACAGTCGGGAATCTTTACCTCGGTGTTTTTCCCTATGTATTTTGTGATACGAATTCCGTCATCGCTTATGTTATATTCATAATCCGCAAGTTCGGTTGCCGGATCTATCCACGATGCATACAACGTCACGTCTTCATATACGTTGTTCCAAAAATCATTTGTTAAACGTCCGTCATGCGTTGCAACCAAAATGCTCGCTTCGCTATTCTTTGGATATATTACGTATCCTGCAAAAAACATTCCTTCGGACTTGGGCACGTCAAGCGTGAAGTCCGAGTTGTACTCGACTTTCTTTGTTATTTCCCCGACGCCGTTGAAATTGCCGCCGACGGCGTTCAGCGTGAGTTTGATTGTTTTGACCGACGTTTGCTGTCTTGAAATAGTAACGGGATTAGCGGGCATTCGTGTGTTTTCATCCACCAATGCGCCGTCTATAAAATAATTGTACGCATAGCCTTTTTCCGTTTCTTTTAGTTTTGAAAGAAGACTGTCGCCTTCTTCAAGTTCAAGCGCGATATCCGTTCCTTCGACGGTCAATGTATAAGTTTTGTCGCTCCACCAGTTTGCATAATAGGTGACGTCTTCCCATACTCGTTTGCCTTCTTCATACGGTTTACTTCCCGAAATTTTGTAACCGTATTTATCTTTATACCACCCTTTGAAAAAATAACCTTTTCTTTCGGTTTGCGGTGCTTCTTTGCTTTTACTTCCAAACGAGTATGATACGCTTGTATCACCGCTTCCGCCGTTGGCGTCAAACGTTATTTTAACTTTTTTGTTTGAAGAAGGTTTGTATTTTGAAAGTGAAACTCTTTTGAATTCCGAAAGCGAATCCTTTTCTTCTCCGATAAAAATAACCT
>CAKQMI010000002.1 GCA_934254835.1 uncultured Clostridia bacterium
CGGAACAGGCAGACGCGTACGTTTGAGGGGCGTATGGGAGACCGTATGGGTTCAAGTCCCATCGACCGCACCAACATAAAAGACGATGAAATCATCGTCTTTTTTCATTTTCTGATGAAAATGTCGTGGCTGTGCCACGTTGCCGATGCTCATGTCCGCTTCGCTCGGGCAACTCAAATACAAGTGCTTGATTACCCTTCACTTGCGGTCGACCGCACCAACATAAAAGACGATGAAACCATCGTCTTTTTTTCATTTTCTGTCGAAAATAATGCGATTTAAAAGCGAAGTAATCGGGGACCCCTCGGGATACTGTGTACCCGTGGGGAAAAGGCGCACACAAGCAGGGTTTTTAAACTATCTATTCAAAACAAAACTATGAATGATTATAAAAAAACCATATTTCATAATTTATATCTTCGATTGGCGAGACGCCTTCGATAACATTCATGGAATTAATCGTCAATCTATCATAACTCGTTATAGATATAAGTACATTAAATTGATAATATGACGGATTGCCTTTTTGTTCTTGTTGTCTTTTAAATTCCATTAATTCATTATAAATTTGCTTAATTGCCGGATATTTATCGTGCAACATTTTATTGTTATACAAATCAACCATTAAAAGAATAGATTCTTCGCCATCTTCTGTTTTGTCATCGGTGCAATTAAATTCGGTGTCATAAATTTTTGTAGATGAATTAAGGAATTTATCGCTACTAAACAAGCCAAATTGAAAATTACTTGTATCACGATATGGTATATCATATTTAACAGGAATTTGTACAGCATAATACTTTTCGGCAAAATAATGACATACATCGTACACATTATATTTTTGTTTTTTGCCTAAAATATTAATTATATCTTTCTCTGCTTTTAAATATTTTTCTTCTTTATAGATACGATTATCCCAATCATCTTTGCTACAATAATTCTTCTTTTTATTAAATGCACCATCAAACATATTTTCAGTTAATTTGCTTTCTTTATCAAATATGTCCATAAAATCTCAACCCCTATGCAAAATAGATATTTCTCAACTTTTATTTATCATATTTTAACAACATTGTCAATATCTAAATAAGTGCTTTCCTCTGTGTTTTTATTACCCAAACTTAATAAACCCATACAATTATGGAATCAAACTTTTACTCAAAGATACAGATAAACAATTTCATTTTTGATATTTCGCACAGCAGGTTTTATTTTCTTTTGTTCGGCAAGTATTACTTTTTTGTTTAGAATAATCTCTTAAAAAAATCAATAACGGTTGGATTATTTAAAACATTTTTTGAAAATATCTTTTGATGTGGTATTTACACGGCGCGGAAACGGGGATATAATTATGATATAAAAATTTGGAGGTTTTTTATGAGCAAAATTCTTGTTGCGTATTTTTCCGCAAGCGGCGTAACGAAAAATGCTGCCGAAAAACTTGCAAAAGCCGCAAATGCCGATTTGTTTGAGATAAAACCCGTCCGCCCTTACTCCGACGCAGATCTGGACTGGACGGATAAGAAAAGCCGCTCCACAATCGAGATGAACGATTTGTCGTCCCGCCCCGAAATCGCCGAAAAATGCGACAATATGACAGATTACGATACGGTGTTTGTCGGTTTTCCTATATGGTGGTACGTAGAGCCGCGAATTATCGACACCTTCCTTGAAAGTTACGATTTTTCGGGAAAGACCATGATTCCGTTTGCGACAAGCGGTGGCAACGGACTTGGAAAAACAGCGGAAAATTTCAAGAAACTCCTTGGCGAAAGCGCAACCGTAAAGGACGGCAAAATGCTTACCCGCGCGAGCGAAACCGACGTTTCAGACTGGGTAAAGTCGCTCGGGCTGTAACAAAAATATTTGAAAAAACGGATTTTTTGCGGAATTTTTAACACATTACCCTATTTATTCAGAAAAAATGTAATTTCTTAACAAAAAGGCTTGCGGATTTTCGCAAGTCTTTTTCGTTTATTCAGACTTTGACAAGCATTAATAGCGTGCCGGAAACAATAAGGACAAGTCCGAAAAACGCTTTCACGGAAAGTTTCTCGCCAAAGACGAAATACGAAAACGCCACCGTTACGAGTATGCTCAGTTTGTCGATTGGCACGACGACGCTTGCAAGCCCTTCCTGCAACGCCTTGTAAAACATCAGCCACGATGCGCCCGTAGCAATCCCCGAAACGCAGATGTACGCCATTTCTCCTTTCTGTATGCCACGTACTACTTCTTAAATTTCGCCGGATTGTTTTATCGGGCTTTTTCAATCGGATTTTAATATTTCAAAATGGTTTTGTCGGTGGACGGATCGATGATGAGATACTTTAACGCGTCGCCCGCTTTGTACGGCGCGACCTGCACCTCTCGCCCTATGTATCGTTTGTCGATGAGGTATGCGGGACTGCCTTCAAAAAGCGAAATGTTTTCATCGCCGTAACGCACGATAAGCCGTCCCGAAAACTCACGAAGTACCGTCGGGTGAAACTCGATTTTGTCGTCGAAATACTCGGCAACCTTTCGTGACAGCGGATTGTTTCTGAGTTCGTCATAAGTCCCGTACTGCTCGATTACACCGCCGTAAATTATGGCGATTTTGTCGGCAAATCGACGGGCTTCTTCGAGGTCGCTCGTGGCGTAAACAATCATTCCGTCAAGGTGCGAAAAGATTTCTTCGAGTTTCATCATAAACAACTCTTTGTCGATGCCCGAAAGCGGACGCAAAATATCGTCAAAAAGATATAAATCGCGTTTGACAAGCGACAGCCTCGCCACCGCAACGTAAGGCTTTACCTGCTCGGGAAGTTTTTTTGCCTTGAGCGTCGCAAAATCGGTAAGTCCGAAAGACTTTATCGCGCTTTCTGCGGGCGCAACGTCCTCACCGCGAATTTTTAGCGGATACTCGACGTTCTCACGCACGGTTTTGCGCTTTAATAAGCAATAGTCTTCCAAAATCGCTTGCACGTTGTTGTCCGAGGGCTTTTTGCCAAGCGGACGCCCGTCAAGGACGAACTCGCCCTCATACTTGATAAGTCCTGCAATCGCATTGATAAGCGTGGTTTTGCCGTCCTTTTCACCGCCGACGACGCCCAGACATTTCCCCGAAAAATCAAGGTCGAATTGCCTCAAAGCGCGTCCCCCTCCGCGATACGCGACAACCACGTTCTTCGCCAAAAAACTATGACTCATTATTTCACCCCTTTTCCAACGCAAGTGAAGTTTCTTGCGTTGGCTCAATTTGCTTCGCAAGTTATATTTGCAATGCAAGTTATATTTTGACTTTGTCAAAGTTATATTTCGGCTTTTAGCCGAAGTGATATTTTGGCTAACGCCAAAGTTAAAGTAAATCCGCAACGTGTCGCAGGCACACATCGCGCCATCGGCGCATCGCTTTTGCCAAAGGCAAAAACATCACATCATCGCTTTTATAAGGTGTCCCTTCCGGGAGATTGCCACGGCATCGCCGTTGGCAATGCCTCGCAATGACATTAAGTGCGTTTCACGGAATAAAACTCTCTAAAAAGTCAGAATTTTGATGCTATTACTGCCCCAAAAGTACAAAGTATCTTTTGGGGGCCCCGTGATGTTTCTTTTGGGGTTCTGAAAATCCCAGTGTACACGTCGCAAATCTCGCTTTTGACCAAACAAACTCTTTTTTTTCGTTTGTTTGTCTTATGCTCGTTTGCTCCTTTTCCCCACGGGTACACAGTATCCCGCGGGGGCCCCTTTTTTACGGATTTTCGGGTTCCCGAAAAAACTCAAAAGGTCGCAGAATTATAACTTCTGATTATAAACGGCGAGAATTTGATGGATTTTTGGGGTTCTTTGCAGGTTCAGAAAAATCCAGTGTACTTGGCGTACACGATTTTTCGGGTTCTGCGAAAACGCCAAAAAGGCGCAAATTATCGCCGTTTTACGCAAATTATCGCCGTTTATCCAAATAGGATTGAAGTATAATACACGCCGCCACCGCATCAATCACTTTCTTCCTCTTATTCCTGCTCATATCCGCCTCAAGAAGCACCCTCTCCGCGCTGACGGTTGACAAGCGTTCGTCCTGAAACTCGACGGGGATACCGCTTTTTTCCTGAAGTTTTGTGGCAAATTCCCGCGTGACCTCCGCGCGTTTTCCCTCGGTGCCGTCCATATTGATGGGAAGCCCCACGACAAAGGTATCCGCGTTTTCGTCGCGCGCAAGTTTGATGAAGTACTCGATATCGACGTCATCGTTCACACGGCGATAACTTTCGCGACTGTTGGCGCAAATGCCCAGCATATCCGACACGGCGATACCTATTCTGACGTCTCCGACGTCAAGACCGATTTTTTTCATAAAAAACTCCTAATTTATGTTAATTCTGTCAAAGAAAAACTGCGCTTTCTTTTTCATGACGGCGTTGACGATGACGGTCATAACGACGCCGATTATTATCGTTATTATCCAAAACAGCGACACGCCGAGTTTGATATTTATTGCTTTTTCGTACTTCGCGATGACAGACATAATCACCATAAATCCGATGCCCAGTCCCATCGCGTAAAACATAGGCACCATAGGATAAAAGTTGCGCTTTATGACCTCGTACGGGCTTGTCCAGGTGACGTTGGGTTTTTTGAGGTCGCGGAAAACGCAAATACTGTTGAATGCGTAGGCATAAACAAACAGCGCAAGAGTCATCGGCAACACGTTTGCAACGTCGCCTTTCGTCACAGCAAGCGACGCCACGCACACAAGCACCACGCCGACGTAAGACACCGCGTTTGCCACCTTGATTTTCGTTTTCAAAATCTCCGAAAAATCGACGGGGATATATCGCAATACGTAAAAGGTCGAGCCCTCGCGCGAAATCGCCAGCGACGCCGTATAATTCATACCGCATATCATCATCAGCGAATAAAAGAATGTGACGCCAATCCCCGAAAACCCGCTTGCGAGCGACGACACGGCTTGTCCCGCCTGCTCTGTCGGACTTTTGAGCCCCAATGAGTGCATAACGATGACGATAAGCGGTGGAATAAGACTGCCCATAATGCTGTTGAACGCAAAACTCTGACTTCTCATAAGACACTTTATTTCGCGCATGAACAAGGCTTTCTTTTTGCCCGAAAGGATTATTGCGCTTTCCCTGTCCTTTGATTTCCGTCTTGTTTCCTCGCCCGCTTTCCCCGCGGACTTTTTATAAAGCACCGCCGACAACGCCGTCACGACGCCGACCGACGCGCAAATTACGGCAATATAAATAAGTACGTTTTTGAAAAATGCCGTCCCTGTGAGCGCAAGCGCGAAAAACCTGTTGTAAAACACGCCTTTGTCGAGCGCGATTATTGCGGTTGCAAGCGCCTTTGGCAACACTTTCGTTGCGCCTTGTCCCACAAGTTTTTCCATATTTTTGACAAACACCATATAAAGCGCAAAAAATCCCAAAAACATTAAGACGCTTAAAACAAGCGTCACAATCGACTTATTTTTGAAATAAGACACGATTTTTATCATCGGGAACGACAATACCGATATTATTGCAAGTGGCGTTATCGGCGTCGTCAAAATCACGACGGGAATCATAAAGTAAAAATACATGGGAAGCGTCGCTCCCGCCTGCAATACGCCAACGACGTAGGAAATGAGCATCGGCAACAAAAACACCGCGCCGACAAGCATATCGTTGAGATATACGACGGTGAGTTTCACCGAAAAAATCGTCTCGGGCGATACGGGGAGCGAGGACAAAAATTCGTTGTCCTTTGAAAAGTACATGTTCGACGTGACGCTTAAGAACCCCAAAATCAAAATGGTGATTTGACCTGCCGTCAGCATCGACGACAATAGTTGCACGTGCAAGCCTTCAAGCGCCGAAAGAAATGCGATTGAATGCGTCATCAGCGACATCAGCACGATAATAATTCCGACGCCCAAAACCGCAACCGCGCCGTTTATCGAGTTGGACAGTTTGCTTTTGGCGGATTGCTTTTTGTCGTCGCTTTTGACGTACTTTGTTTTGACCGCGCGGTAGTTGTTGACAAGCGCAGTTTTTAACAGCAATGCATACGTTTTCATAAAAAATTATATGGGTTTTTCGATTTCTTCGTCGTTTTTCGTCACCGACAAGAAATAACTTTCAAGCGAAGCGTCACCCTTTTCGCGAAGTTCGGAAACGGCGCCGACCGCGATAAGTCTGCCCTCCGAAATGATGCCGACGCGGTCGCAAATCTTTTCGACAACGTCCAAAACGTGGGAGCTGAAAAACACCGTACCGCCGTTTTTGCAATGCTCCTTCATCATCTCTTTAAGTTCAAACGCGCTTTGCGGATCGAGCCCCGTCAAAGGCTCGTCCAACAGAAGCAAAGGCGGATTGTGGATAATCGCGCCGATGACGTTTATTTTTTGTTGCATGCCGTGAGAATAGGACTTTATAGGATCCAAAAAAGCGTCGTTCAAGCCGAACACGTCAAGGTACTTTTTCAGGCGTTCCTGATACGACGTTTTGTCCGTCACGCCGTAAATCGACGCCATAAAATCAACGTATTCCGCCCCCGTGAGCTTGTCGTAGATAATGTGGCTGTCCGAGACGTAGCCTATGCTTCGTTTGGCGTCCAGCGGGTTTTTGACGACGTCGAAACCGTTGACCTCGATACTGCCCGCGTTGAAGCCCGTGATGCCCGTCACGCACTTGATTGTGGTGGATTTTCCCGCGCCGTTCGGACCGATAAAACCGAATATCTCGCCCCTTTCGACGTCGAGCGTCAAATCGTCAACGGCTTTCACGTCACTGCGACCGTAAATTTTGGTGAGCCCGTTAATTTTCAGCATATTTTCCTTTTCGTACCCTTTCGTTTTTGAATATTATAGCATTTTTTATGCTATAAAACAATAAAAATCGCAAATTTTACGATTATTTATCCAAATCGAGAGTGAGGTTGCCGTCTTTCGTGACACATGCGGACGACAAAATCATATCCTTGATTTTCTGCGGTGTTGCGTAAGGATACTTTTCAAGGAGCAGACAACACGCCCCCGCAACGTACGGCGCGGACACCGAAGTTCCGCTCATTTTTTTGTACGTAGAGTGCGCCGACACCGACGTCACGTCCACGCCTCGCGCATATATTTCGGGTTTTCTCCTTCCAAAAACAAAGCCACGCGACGTGAATTCGGCAACTTTTCCGTCGCTTTCGACCGCGCCCACGCTCAGCACCATCGGACTTATCGCAGGCGTTTTCAGTGCGTTCATTCCCTCGTTTCCCGACGCCGCCACAACCGTTATACCGCTTCTGACCAGCACTTCGGCACCTCGTCTTAACGGATCGGAATTGTCGGTGGGCGTTGCGCCGAAACTCATACAGCACACTTTTACATTGGTTTTGTCCTTGTTGTCGACAATCCACTGCATGCCGTCCAAGACGTCGAACGCACTGCCTTCCCCGTCCGCGCCGATGACCTTCACCCCGACGATATTCGCGCGCCGTGCAACCCCCGTGATTTCACCGCCCGACGTAACGCCGTTTCCCGACGCCACGCCCGTGACGAACGTGCCGTGTCCGTTGTCGTCGTAAAAATCGTCTTTCCCCGCGATTACGTCGTGGAATGCGGTCAGGCGGTTTTCGGGCAGGCAAAAATCGACGTGCGGGGACACCCCCGTGTCAAGAACGGCAAGTCCAACTCCGCGCCCCGAAAGAGAAATTTTGTTTTGAAAAACCGTTGCGGGATTCTTGTTTTCCGCACCCGTCAGCGCAAAAACCTTTGACGAAGACGTGACGAATTTCACCGCCCGAAAACTTGCAAGACGGCTTAATTCGTGCGATTTTACCATCACTCCCACGGCGTTTATAAACGGATACTCTTTTACAATTTCAAACCCGTTCAAGGCATTTTTCCTTGATAAATATACGATAACGCCGATTTTTTCGTCGGAAAATGTATTTATCGTTTGCAACAAACTTTTGGAAATTTTGTCAGTCATCGATGAGGTCCATTATCTCTTTCAGTTTTTTCAATTGATTTTTGTCAAGCATCGGCGCAACGGTTTTATAAAAGTTTTGAAGTCCCGCTTTGTCAAGACGTCCGTCCCGTTTTGCGCGCTCGGCTTCTTTGACGATTTCGTCCATAAGTTCCTTTTGCGATTTTCCGCGCATGCGCTTTACCGTTTCGTCGTAGGTTTTTTTGAGGTCGGCTTCGGCGTCGCTTTCTGAAAAATTTTTGTTATTTTTTGCATATTCTTTGAAATTCATATTCCCCTCCGCACTATTTCAATCTATGCGACATATAAATTAAACGTGTGAGGAAAAAAATGAATTTCAATCCTTTGATGCTTTTGCCCTTGATGATGGGCGCAAAAAACGACGACAACGATATGTCGAAAATGCTGGAAATGATGAACGTCTTAAAAGACGGCAGTCCCGACGCGCTTCTGAACGCCCTGCCCGTTGACGAAAAGACCAAAACAATGCTGAATATGGTGGGCGGTATGAACGCGCTCAAAAACACTTCTGACAATAATTCTCCCGCTGATTTTCCCGAAAACAAGCCTTTGGAAAAACCCCGTCCCGACACGAAAGTTTTCGGCACGGACATTAACATTGCACTGCAAAAACTTATGAACAATCCCGACCGCTAAAACTAAATAATCAAGGGAAAATGACAAACTTTTTGACATTCTTCGTCATATTCCTCCAAAATTCGACAAACTTGTTGACATTAAACGCTCCTTAAATCGATAATCGAAATAAATTTGAGGAGGCTGAAAATGGAAACTCCTTTCCCGAGGAAACTGCGTCTCATAAGGAAGCTGAAACGATGCACGCAAGGCTCTTTGGCAAAAGCCCTGAACGTTTCGAGGACGACGGTCAGTGCGTGGGAAAATCGGATTGCAGAACCCGACCTCGCCACGCTGAAAAACATACGGGATTACCTCTGCGTCACCTACGAAGACCTGCTCGACGATTAAATCGGGCGGACGTACCTTCTTCCGTTCGCGACGGTTGCTTCGAAAATCCCGATAAACGACGAAAATCCGTGCCGTTCGAGAATCGAAAGAACGGCATTTTTTTGTCGTGGGGAAAATCTGACGGACAGTCCGCACCCTGCCTCCGCCTCTTTCGGCGTGTTGATGACCGACGCCACGATTCCTTTGGCTTTCATCATTTCAAACAGCTTTACCGTATGTTCCCGACTGCGAAAGGCAACAAACAAAAATTTCTCCATACACTCCCTCCAAATATGTATGTCGCCTTTCAATGCATTATATTAAAGTTTTGATTTTCGTGTAACAAATCGACGGCTCGACATATTATAGAAAGACGGAGGAAACCTATGATTTATTTTGATAATTCGGCAACGTCGAAGTACAAACCGAAAAGTATGATAAAAGCCGTGCTTGGCGAACTTGTCGACAGCGCAAACGGTGGCAGAAGCGCGCACGACGACGCATTAAAAACCGCGCTCAAAATTTCCGCGTGCAGGTCGCTTTTGTGCGATTATCTGAACGCCAACGAGGTTATTTTTACAAAAAACTGTACCGAAGCGATAAATATCGTGCTTTTCGGGATATTAAAACAAGGCGATCACGTCGTCACAACCGTTACGGAACACAACGCCGTACTGCGCCCGCTGTTCGCCCTCGAAAAAGCCAAAGTCATCACGCTTTCCGTCATAAATCCCGACAAAAACCTGAAAATAAATCCCGTGCACGTCCAAAAAACCATAAAGGACAACACCGCCCTTATCGTCCTGAACGCCGTATCCAACGTGACGGGCGTCGCAAACGATATCGACAGAATCGGACGGATTTCCGCCGACTTCAAAATCCCCCTGCTCGTCGACTCGGCGCAGGCTCTTCCGCATATGAAAATCAATATGAAAAAACAAAACGTCGCCTATCTTGCGGGCGCGGGACACAAAGGCTTGCACGGTCCGCAAGGCACCGGCTTCCTCGCCCTCAACCGTATGAGCGACGTAAATCCGCTTATCTACGGCGGTACCGGCACAAGTTCGGACAGCGTCTATCAACCGCACAACCTGCCGGAATCGCTCGAAGCAGGCACTCTGAACGGCGCGGGGATTGCAGGACTATACGAAAGCGTCAAGTGGACGATAAAAAACGCCGACAAAATCAACGAAAAAATCGCACGGTTTTCAAATCGGCTGACTTTTGCCCTGAAAAGTATGAAAAACATTGAGGTCTATACCCCCGTCGGTACCGAAAGCGGTGTGATAACTTTCAACGTAAAAGGCGTGGACTCGACAACGGTTGCCGACGTCCTCAACAAAAAGTACGGGATTGCCGTCCGCGCGGGACTGCACTGCGCTCCGCTTATCCACAACTACCTCGGCACGCTTGAAAAAGGCGCGGTGAGAATAAGCGTCGGCTACAACAATAAAAACGCGGACGTCGAAAAGTTAATCGAAGCAATCCGCGAGATAGCAAATACCGACCGAGAATAATACAATAACGGCATTGTTATGGTTTTCGGTCGGCATTGAAATATAAATAAAATAATTTACAGTTTTTTAAGGCGTTCTTGGCGTTCTTTCACGACTTTTTCATAGCCGTGGTCGGTGGGAACGTAAAATTTTGCGTCTTTCAGGTCGTCAGGCAGGTATTGCTGTTCCACATAGCCACCGTAGTCGTGCGGATATTTATAGCCCGAAATTTTTTCTTGCTTATAGTTCACGTCGCGAAGATAGACGGGGACTTCCTCTTTTTTCACCGTTTGGACGGCTTGTTCGGCATTGTCGCGCGCCACCACGACGCTGTTGGATTTTTCGCTTTCGCAAACGTATATTATGGCTTCGGTAAGCGGGAGTTTGCCCTCGGGCATACCGATTTTTTCATACGCTACAAGCGCGTTCGTCGCGACGACCAAAGCGTTGGGGTTTGCCATACCGACGTCTTCTGCCGAGTGCGCGATGATACGCCTGAAAATCAGCAACGGATCGCAACCTGCGTCTATAAGACGCATCGCCCAGTAAAGACCTGCGTTGCTGTCGCTTCCTCGCAGTGATTTGCAAAACGCCGACAGCATATCGTAATAGTTGTCCTCGCTTATCGACAGCACCCGTTTTTGTATGCTTTGCGAGGCGATTTCTTTCGTGATATGGATTGTGCCGTCTTTTGATGCGGACGTCGTCACGACGGCAAGTTCCAGTGCGTTCAACGCCGTTCTTACGTCACCGCCCGACGCCCAGGCAAGGTGCTCCAATGCCCCGCTTTCCGCAACGACGTTCATATCGAGAAGCCCGCGTTTGTCGTTTATCGCGCGGTTTAACGCCTTCCAGACGTCCTTGTCGGTCAGCGAGTGAAACTCGAACAATCGGCACCTCGACACAATAGCCTTCGTCATCGACACAAAGGGATTTTCCGTCGTGCTTCCGATAAACACGATATAGCCCTGCTCGATTGCCGACAACACGCTGTCCGACTGCGCCTTGTTCCAGCGATGACATTCGTCCAACAGTAAATAAGTCTTCTTTCCGTACATCATCAGACGATTTTTGGCTTCCTCGATGACTCGCTTTGCGTCGGCGACACCGCTCGACACCGCGTTCAAAATCTCAAAATGACTGTTGGTATTGTTGGCGATAATATTTGCAAGCGTGGTCTTGCCCGTGCCCGGAGGTCCGTAAAAAATGCAACTCCCGAGCCTGTCCGCGGAAATCGCGCGACGAAGCAGACTGCCTTCGCCCACGATGTGCTCCTGCCCGATAAACTCGTTCAGCGTCGTGGGGCGCATGCGCTCTGCAAGAGGTCTTAGCCCGTTGTCTTGTTGGTTTGCATACTCGAATAAATCCATATTTTGATTTTATCATATCGCATTTTTTATTGCAAGGAATTTTTGACTTTCTTATCATTTCGCGGTTTTTGTTTTTTCGTTTTTTTAAGTTTAAATTTTTCGGGTTTTTTCAAAAGTCTTTTTCCCGACACCGCGTGGCGAATTTCAGCACAAAAAATTATCGTGTTTTTAAGCGCGAAATACGGCAACGTCAGCAATGAAAACAAGTCGGATAAGAATACTTTTATGAGGTTTTTCAGATACTTTTTCGGGCAATTATCGACAAACACTTCAAAAAATCCGCACAACAAAACCACCACCGTTTTTATAAAAAACAACGTCAAAAAATATGCAACGCCCCATAGATTTCCAAAAACAACGCCCAAGATTATTAGTGCAAAAAAGCACGGAACGGATAATACAATAATTCCGTTAATAACCGTCAAAAAGTCGATAAATTTGTTGATTTTTTTGTTGTTTTCATTTTTAATTGTAATATTTGCAAACGGCAAAAGTTTGACGGCATTGCGCTTTTTTGCGTCTTTTTCGGAAAAAACCGCTTTGATATTTTTCGGCGCGCGCTCGTACACGCTTACCCCCGACGCGCCCGCGTCAAGTAATTTTGCCTCGATAAATTCGGCAGGCGAAACGTTTTTTATATCGTCCTCGTTTTTCACAACGAATTTTTCAAGGTCGTATATCCCCTTCCCCGTCGAAATACTTTCCCTGAAAATGCAGTGAAAACGGCTTTGGAAATCCGCGCGGTTTTCATCTTCTTCCCCGCCATAAATAAAGCGTAAAAACGCCGATGACAAAGAACGTTTGTTTGTCTTTTCGATAAACGAAAGACAATCGTATTTTTGATTTTCCGCATGCGAAAACTCGTTGACCGCCCGCAACACCCCTTTTTGGTCAAGCTCGTCAAAGAGGTCAAGCGTGATGAAATACTTTGGCTTGTCGGCATTTTGAAAGCCGATAAGTCGCAAAAATTTATCGCTGTTGCCGAAATATAAAAAGTCTGAATAATCTTTGACGGCGTTCAATTTCCTTGCCTTTTCGCTCTGCTCGCCTTTTTTGTTCTCGTGCTTTTTCACGGCGACGCGAAGAAATGACGGCACTTCAAAATACGGCAATGACAAGATTTTTTCGTCATTCACATTTTCGTCGCAAATATTCAGGTCGATTATGAGCGTAAAAGTGGCATTTTCGTCGCGGTTGAAGTCAAAAACCTGCCTTAAATACTCGACGGCGCGTCGTATATCGTTTTCGTCATAAACGCACACGGGCACCACGACGTCGGTTTTATATTCCGATGGGATTTTTTCATAGTTTCGGCTGAACACGGGTTTTTTGGGTAAAATCGCCAAAAATACTTTGTTTGTAAGGATATAAGCGACGTCCGAAAACGCAAACATCGCAAAAACCACCGAAATAATTTGCAAATATAATTTGTCAAACGCAAAATAACTTACGGCACAAAGCCCCGAAAGTACGACGAAAAACACTAAGATATACAATGCGGATTTGTTGATTTTTCGCGGTTTTTTCAAAAGAGGTTTGTCTTTTTCAATGCTTTTGAACAGCGACTTGTCGGACGAAAACAACCCGCCGATAAGCCCGTTTTTTGAAAACTTCATCACCCTTTTTATATACTCGTCTTCCAAAATATTTATTTCGTCGGACTTTTTCAAAACAAGCGACAGACACACTTTTTTGGACGTTTCCGATGACAAAGAAAATTCGCAGTCGGTCATCGCGACGGCGTAAACGGGAAGCCTTTTGTAAAGTCCGTCCAAGACGCAATCGACCGCCGACAAACTATCGATAAGGTTGTTTGTCAATATATTATTTTCGGTGACAAATTCGGAAAAAATCTGTAAATCGTCGGCAATATCTTCGCCCGATGCGATGACATTTTTTATTTTGAAATAGCATTTTTTGTTGTTTTTTTCAACAAAACTCATAAAAATACTGTTGTTAATGTACTTTTTGACAACCCTTTCGGACGTTCTTGACAGCCTGTTCATTTTGTCCAAACACCTTGCCTTGTCATAAACTACCGCGATTTTTTCAAGCAACGCGACCTTGAATACGGCGGGCATATTTTCGGCTTCGCTGAAAGTAAACGCACGCTCTTTTATAAACGTGTCAAACGCCTTTTCGACGGCGTCTTTCGTGACGCAACCGAAATTCATCGCCACGCACGCCCTTGCAAAAATCAGTGCGCGAGGCTCTTTGTTGTGCGGTAAATCAAAAAAATCAAAATGATTTTCGTCAAAGATTTTCAAAATGTTTTTTTCGTTTTCGTACAGCAATTTTTCAAAGGGGTAAACCTCTTTGCCCTTTTTGACTTTTTTCGATATGACCTTGCACCCTTTTTTTATCGCGGACTTTATCGGGGCGACGTCGATGCCTTTCCCCGACGGCTCGGGTGCGGACAGCCTTTTGGACAGTTCCTCGATTTTCCTTAAAAACACCTCTTCGTTTTCATAGAGCGCAACGTCCTTATAGTACTTTTTCCCGAGTTTTTTCAGAATGCCGAACAGACAAAACAAAACTATGACGGCACAAAAGAATATAAACATAACTTGATTTTTGCCGTTTTTTAAAAATCAAACCATAAAAAAAGATTGTCGGTTCATGCGCCGACAATCCTTATGATGCGAGATTAGTCTGTAAGCCGAGTTCTGTCTTGAAGTCGCCTTCACAGGTATTTCACCTGCACCCTGCCTTGTGATGCTCGGACTTTCCTCATCTTGCGATGCGACCGTCCGGCTAACTCGCAAAGCGAGTATACCCGAAAAACCCCGCAATGTCAAGAAGATTGTCCCCTTTCGGGAAATTGTCTTCGACAGTGATATGCCGTTGGCGTGATATTGCTTACGCAGTTATATTGTCTTCGACAGTGATATTTGCCCTGCGGGCAAGTTATGGATAAATACCTTAGCTTCGGCTGAAAGCCGAAATATAACTTGCGAAGCAAATATAACTTGCGAAGCAAATATAACTTGCGAAGCAAATATAACTGTCCGCCCGCAACGGCAAATTGATTTGCCGTTGCGGGCGGACTTGCACTTTCCTCCTTTTTTCGACATATACTGTTTTTACTTTGGAGGCGTGATTTTGCTGGATAGTTTGTTTTTAATGCTCAAAAACCTTTTGATATTCTCGTCCTACGTCGAAAACAAAAACTCTTTCCCGAAGCCTCTGTCGCGGGAAAAAGAGGCGGAGTACGTTTTGCGCGCCGAGCAAGGCGACAAAGAGGCGACGGAACTTTTGATACGTCATAATCTCAGGCTTGTCGCGCACATCGCAAAAAAGTACGGCAACTACCCCGACACCGACGAACTTATCTCAATCGGAAGCATCGGACTTATCAAGGCCATCAGGACGTACAAATCGGGAAAAGGCACCGCCCTTGCGACCTACGCCGCAAAATGCATCGAAAACGAAATACTGATGACTCTGCGCGTCAACAAAAAGCACAAAAACAACGTGTCGCTGAACGATCCCGTCGGCACCGACCGCGACGGCAACGAACTGACGATAATCGATATGCTGTCCACCGACGAGGAAGGAGTCATCGCCGACGTCGAAAATCGCCTGCTTATCGAAAAGGTTTCGGAAATCGTGAAAACCTCGCTTGACAAACGCGAGTACGAAATCATCAAAATGCGATACGGCTTGAACGACACGCCGTCCCTGACACAGCGCGAGGTTGCCGAAAAGTTCGGGATATCCCGAAGTTATATTTCGCGGATTGAAAAAAAGGCGTTGCAAAAAATAAAAACAGCCGTCCTTAAAAACGACTTCGATTTCAATTAAATGCTGATTTTTTTGGCGTTTAGATAATACAAAAAACTGCCTTTATCAAAGAAAAAAACAAGTTTTTTTGCCGTTAATTGCTGTTTTTTGACACCGAATTTGTCGTTTATATCATCGCGACCGTACTTGCCGTCGCCCAAAATAAAGTGTCCGTGTGCGGAAAGTTGCGCGCGGATTTGGTGGGTTTTTCCGTTGTGGATAGTCACCTCGACAAGCGTCGAATTTTTGTCGTATCCCACGACTTTGACGCTCGCCTCGACCGGCACCGCGCCCGCTCGTTTTTCCTGAAAAATCCTGACCTTGCCCTCTTTGGCGTTTTTCAAAAGTAAGTCGCGATAGACAACGTCGCTTGGGACTTTTCCGTAAACGCGCGCCTCGTAAACCTTTTCGATTTTTTCCGCCTTGAAGCCTTTTGAGATTTCCTCCGCCGATTTTTCGTTCAACGCAAAAATCAAAAGCCCGTCGGTGTTGGTGTCGAGGCGGTGGCAAAGTATCGCCGATTTTTCATACTCTCTCAAGATACTTTCGGCGGAAATATCGCCCTCGCTTTTCAGCCCTTTCGGCTTATAGACGATAAGAATATTTTGGTCGCGATAGACTTCTTTGAGCCTCATATCCTTGGCATAGCACCTTATCGTCGCCCCGCTTTCGACAACGACGTCGTCGCCGACTTTCACGCCGTCCACGCGAATTTCCTTATCTTTGATAAGTTTCAAAATCGCATTATAAGAAAACAGCGGATAATACTCCGCCGTAATTTTTGAAAGCCGTTGGGGTTTTCCGTTGTAAACGAACTCTTTCATTACTTTTTATCTTTGTTTTTTTTGCCGTCGGCTGTCAAGGTTTCTTTGAGTTGCACCAAACTTTCGATTTCGTTCAAAAGGGTGTTGATATCCTTGAACTGACGGTGGACGCTTGCAAATCTGACGTAGGCGACCTCGTCGAGCGACTTCAACTCTTCCATGACCATATCGCCGATTTCCGCGCTTGTGATTTCCTGTTCGAGGCTGTTGTAAACCTGCTTTTGGACGTTGTTGATGACTTTATCGACGTCGTACATCGAAACGGGGCGTTTTTCGCACGCTTTCATAACGCCGGCGCGGATTTTGTTGACGTCGAAAGCCTGACGATTTCCGCTTTTTTTGACGACCATGACGGGGGTATATTCAACCGTTTCGTAGGTTGTAAAGCGTTTTCCGCAGTTGACGCACTCTCTGCGACGTCTGATCGACGTGCCGTCCTCGTTCAATCTGCTGTCAACGACCTTGCTGTCCAAACAACCGCAGTACATACATTTCATATAACACCTCAAACACAATGAATTGCCGAAACAATGAGTTCAACGTTACTATCATACAACATATTGTGGTCGAGGTCAAGTTTTTCAAACAATTTGGCGATTTTTGTTGATTTTTATCTTGCGGGAGGTGCGGATTCCTCGTCATCTTCCGCAAAAACTTTTGCGGTATTTTGCGAAAGTTCCACCAAAACCGCGTCGGTGCCGATTTTGATGACGTTGCGCCACGGAATAAACAACGAGTCCCCCGACGTCAACCCTTTCAAAAACTTCGCGTTGCCCGGCACGATTATCCCGAACACCTGCCCGCGACAAGTAAAAGCGATGTCCACCGCCCTGCCGAGACTTCTGCCGTCGATGACGTTTATGACGTCCTTTTCCCTGATTTCGCAAAAAGTATATTCCTTTCCCATAGGAAAAACTTATGCGCACCCCAATGAAATAATGCGGTTATTACAAATATTTCCTTATCGTTTCGATCGCGCTTTTTTCAAGCCTCGACACCTGCGCCTGCGACACGTTGACCGCCTTTGAGATTTCCACCTGCGTTTTCCCCGCAAAGTAGCGAAGATACAGTATTTCCCGCTCTCTTTTCGACACTCTTTGCACGGCGTCCGACAAGGCGATGTTTTCCGTCCACTTTTCGTCGGTGTTTTTCTCGTCGGCGAGTTGATCCATCAGCATAGTGGCGTCACCGTCCGAGTTCACGACGGAATCGAAATAACTGACGGGTTCGGACACGGCGTCGAGCGCGCACGCGATTTCCGACACGGGCACGTCGATTTCTTTTGCGATTTCGGTCATACACGCGCTCATATCCGCGCCCGCATTACCCATACGCTCGCGCGCACTAAACGCGCGGTACGCGATGTCACGCTGACTGCGACTGACTTTTATCCCCGTGCTTTCCCGCTGAAACCGCCTGATTTCACCGATTATCATCGGCACGGCGTATGTCGAAAATCTGACGTTTTGCGACACGTCGAAGTTGTTGAGTGCTTTCAACAGTCCGACACACCCCACCTGAAACAAATCGTCCGCCTCTCCCCGACCGTTTGAAAACCTCTGTACGACCGACAACACCAGCCTGATATTTGCGTTGATAAATTCGTTTTTCATTTCCTCGTTGCCGTTTTTGATTTCCAAAAGGTATTTGCGCGACTCTTCCCCCGTGATTTTCGGCAGTGACGAGGTGTCCACGCCGATAATTTCGATTCTTTTCATAAAAAAACCTCCTTTGAGTATGTAAGAAGGTTTTTGATTTTTCACACGAGTTTGCTGATTTCCTTTTTGAGTTTTCCGACGATTTTCTTTTCCAGGCGCGATATGTACGACTGCGATATTCCCATTTCGAGCGCGATTTCTTTTTGAGTTTTCTCCTCTTCGCCGAAAAGTCCGAAGCGCATTTTCAGTATTTTCTTTTCTCGCTCGCCGAGGCGGGCAAAACTTTCGGCAAGAATTTCTCTTTCCGCCCCGCTCTCGACGTCCTTATAAATCACGTCGCTGTCGGTGCCCAAGACGTCGGACAACAGCAATACGTTGCCCTCCCAATCGACGTTCAACGGCTCGTCAAAGGATATTTCGGCTTTTTGTCGCACCGTCTTTCTAAGGTGCATCAATATTTCGTTTTCTATGCATCGGCTGGCGTAGGTTGCAAGTTTGATTTGCTTTGTAAAGTCGAAACTGTTGACGGCTTTTATCAGCCCTATCGTGCCGACGGAAATAAGATCTTCCATATCGATGCCGGTGTTTTCAAAGCGTTTGGCGATATATACGACCAGACGCAAGTTCCTTTCGATGAGTTCGTTTTTGGCATTGACGTCGCCGTCGTTCAATCGTTTGACGACTTCCTGCTCTTCCTCGGGCGTCAACGGAGCGGGCAACGCCTCGCCTCCGCAAAGATAGTCCACCGTGTCGTAGGACGCGGATAAATCGAAAAATCGCATCACCCAACCGATAAGTTGCTTAAACTTTTTCATATTTCCCCCTTAACGCATTCGCATTGTAGATGAGTTGGCACCCGTCGAAATTCGTGTCGGCAATAGCGACGGGAACTTTTTCATATGCACGCGCGCCGTCGCTTGTGCGCATTATGAGCGCGTCCGCAATGAACACGGGACACGACCGCACCGAATGAACGGTCTTTACGTCTATGTATCTTTCGACTTTGTCGCGGTATTTTTTGCCGACGTCCGAGGACAATATCACCACGCCTTTTCCGCTGACGCTGTCGATAAGTCCGTTGCCCGTATCGTTGAAACATTTGACGATTTCGCGTTTGCCGTCCACGACAACCTCGCAGGATACCGCCTCAAAGCCCGAAATTCGGCGTCTGACGGCAAAATTACCCATTTGCCATAAGAATACCCATAAAAAGGCTAAACCACCGATTACAGCCCATTTTACGCCTCCGCGCGTCGGATACGCGAGCATGCGCCCGTGCGAAACGCCGATTCCCAAAAATGCGACCGCCGTCCCGCCCGCCAAAAACGATATCGCCGAAAAGGTCATAAGATACAAAAAGTAGCCTTTCACGCTTTTGTGTTTGAGCGCAAATATCGTCGTGGCTATGAGGGTTGCGATTTTGTATGCCCACGTCGCTCTTTTCACAAACGGCAGGCACACCGCAAACGTCGCGCCGACAACCGCCGACAAAACCGTGCGAAACTTGCTTTTGTCAAGTTTCAGTATCGTCGCGCTCAAGGTCAGTATCACGCCGTTTATCAAAAAGTTTACAATCGCAACTTCCTCAATATAAACCACGCCGTCATTGTGGCACAAGTCGCTGTCGCATACATTCCGATTGTGTCGAATTTTTTATACATTTTAATGAATATTTATACATTTTGTATGAAAAAAATATGCATAAATCTTCTGCAACCCCGATGAATACAGGGTTTGCGCCGTTATGCATTTATACATTTTGCCCGAAAAACCGAAAAGCAAAAAGCATTTTTTATAAAAACTAACGATTCGTTTTACAAGGTTTCCCTTCCCCTGAGATTACCTACGGCAGTGATATGCCCAAGGCGTTAGATTGCTTGCGCAGTGATATTTGCCCTTTGGGCAAGTTGCGGATACTATAATTATCATTCCGAGCGAAGCGTGGGAATCCCCTGGGAAGGTACCAAATCATACTGACGTTTATGTGGTTTCGTTCCCACGAGATTCTCACGGCATCGTAGACGATGCCTCAGAATGACAGAAGTGAGAGGAATGTCACACAACGCTCGCAATGACAAATAAAAACCCGCACTACCCTAAATTCTATAAAAAAACTATGTCAGCCAAGAATAATGCAAACAAAGATAAAACTCCGAGAGTTTTGATGATTTTTGAAAAAGACGAACGCGGTTGTTTTTGTACAAAAGCGAGCATTTTTGAAATATTAAACTTTCTAAATCGGTGGTAATTTATAAATTTTCTACTATCCTAAAACGGCAAAATAACTCTTAAATAAAACAACAAAACTAACTCTCTAATAAAACGGCGAGAATTTGATGGATTTTTGACGTTTCTTACGGGGTTCTGAAAATCCTAGTGTACTAAGTGTACACGGATTTTCAGGTTCTCGGAAAAACTCAAAAAGGCGCAAATTATCGCCGTTTTACAAAAAATCGGGGAGTCAATGCGCCTGCTCACAACGCCAACTCCCCGAAAAGAATCAGTAAATGTTTTTCAAAATGACCGCGATTATTTGTCAAAAATTCGACCTGCCCCACCCGCACACGCTACGATACGCAACGTTTGCACGCAAGGACTTTTGTCGCGCGACGCAAAATACGCCACAGGACAAATTATCGGTGTGTTATCCTGCCCGAGGAAACGCTCGGGCAAGATTAAATTTTATACTTTCCCCGCGATTTGCGGGACGCGCCGTCCGACAGCGTCGGTTTTGCGCGATATGTCGAGATTAGTTGGAACGAGAACGAATCATGCGAAGGAATTCGGGGATATCTTTGTCGCCCGTATCCATACGACTGCTGTTCACTTCCCCACTGCGGGCGCCAGCCATGACGGGTTCACGCGCGGGAGCGGGAGCGGGCTCGGCATTGATTTCGGCACGAATGGAGTTGAGTTGTTCTTCTTTCTTATTTTCTTCGACGGTTGCTTGGAAAGCGTTGGCGTCAAAGAGTTTCGCACCCATATCGAACTCGGGAGTGCGTTGAGTGTGACCGTTGAAGCCGGTTGCGATGATGGTAACGACGACTTTGTCGCCAAGTTCTTCGTCAACGCCTGCGCCGAAGATGATATTTGCACCGCCGTCCACAACGTCCTGAACGAGTTTGGACGCTTCGGCAACTTCGGACAACGAAATATCCAAGCCACCGGTCACGTTGATGATGACGCCGGTTGCGCCTTCGATATCAGTTTCGAGCAACGGAGATTGTACAGCCTGACGGACTGCTTCGAGAGTACGGTTTTCGCCCTCTCCGCAACCGATACCCATGTGGGCAAGACCTTTGTCGGACATAACCGTGCGAACGTCGTTGAAGTCCAAGTTGATGAGAGCGGGGTTGACGATAAGGTCGGAAATGCCCTGAATACCTTGACGGAGTACGTCGTCGGCAACCTGGAACGCTTTTACGATAGGCGTGCCCTTGGGAACAACGCTCAAAAGTTTCTCGTTGGGGATAATAACGAGAGTATCGACGTATTGACGGAGGTTTTCAATGCCAGCTTCGGCGTTCTCCATACGTTTTTTACCTTCGAAATTGAAAGGTTTCGTCACGACAGCGACGGTGAGGATACCCATTTCACGAGCGAGGCTTGCCACGACGGGAGCAGCACCCGTGCCCGTTCCGCCACCCATACCTGCGGTGATGAAAACGAGGTCGTTGTCTTGCAAAACTTCTTTGATTTGATCGATGCTTTCTTGTGCAGCCTTTTCGCCGATTGAGGGATCCGCGCCTGCGCCAAGACCTTTGGTAAGTTCTGCGCCGAGTTGGATTTTCAATTCCGCCTTACTGCGAATGAGGGCTTGATAGTCGGTATTCATAGCGACGAATTCCGCGCTTTTGATACCTGCGTCAATCATTCTGTCAACAGCGTTGTTTCCTCCGCCGCCAACACCTATAACACGAATACGAGCAACATTTACCGGTGAACCATACATAATTAACTATCCTCCTATTTTGGATAAAAGATTTTGTAGTATTTTATTTAACCCCGTGAGTTCCTGAGCGTTTAAGTCGGAAGCGACGTCAAGCAATGAAATCGTTGACGAAAACTTCGGCTTATTGTAGCAAGGAACGTCGGGAGCAATAATTTCAATGGGTTTTTTAAGGACTTGCGACATATATTCTTTTGCACCGCGTATCGTTGTGATGCCGTTGCCCGTCAGATAAATCGGACAATGTGCGTTGCACTCGAACCCCGACTGCGCGATACTTTCCGAGATAAACTCGGCAATAGTGTCAAGCCTGCTTTTTGCAATTTCGTTGACGTCCAGCGCCGAAAAACGATATTTCCCGTTTTCGCCCGCCGAATAATAACTTGTCTCATCGTAAGCCAACGAAAGATCGATTTTGTCTTTCACTTCCTCGGCGGCAGAGAACGGAACCTCGAACATCATCGCAATATCGCTTGCAACGTGCCCCCCGCCAAGTGAGAACGAAGTAAGACTGACAAGACCGTCGCCCTGCGCGACTGCCACGCTGGACGTAATATATCCGACGTCCGCGATAAGTTGACGGCGGTAACGCTTGTCCTCTGAAAGCAACGACATACTTTCCGCCCATATCGACGAAACGTATTCAACCTCTTTCAATCGCAATTCCTTTGCAATATCTTCAAACAATGAAGTAAACGACCTTTCGCAAAGAACGTACGACACAAGACCGGTGATTTTGTAAGCGTCCATACCGCGCGGTTCGATAATGCGTCTTGTCTTATCGTCCAAGGTGTAATAGACGGCAAAATTTCCGATGGTCGTATAGCGAGAGTGATTTTTGTAAGTATCGCCCTGCTCGAACAGTTCGGTAATGTCGGCGTCGGTGATGCGTTGTGCGCGTCCGCGCGCAAGAACGACTTCCTTCACCACGATTGCGATAAACTCCGACGGGACGCCGATGTACAACTTCCTGACCTTTATTCCGCTTTCCGCCTCGGCAACGCGAAGTGCCTTGGAAACAGCGGACTTCAAATCCAAAACGTTGAACCACTTCCCGCCCGAAAAACCGCTGTAATAGCACGAGCCGAAACCTTTGACGTTGAAAACGCCCTTCAAGGTCTTGCTTCCGATCATAACGGATATTTTCTTCGAGCCGATGTCCAGCACGGCGACGTCGTTGAGTTTTGCCATTGTTACTCCAAATAGTTGTAGATATATTTATTATAACGTGCGTATGCGTGCGCGTCAAGTATTTTACTAAACTTTTTATATATAGTTATCGCGTGTGCGCATATATTTGAGCGCATTATGCGTGCATATACGCATATATGTGCGCCCGCGTGCGCAAATCCCGCGATTTGTAAACTCAAAAATCTCTTATTTCGAACGGTATGCCTGCCAAAAATAATGCGCACACAGATAAAACCCCGAGATTTTTGATGATTTTTGAAAAAGGCGAGCGCAGTTGTACTTTAGTTGTACTACAAACGAGCATTTTTTGAAAAGCACGGAAATATCGAGGTTTTTCAAAGTTCGTATTGTTTTCGGCAGGCAATAAAAAAACGCAGGCATTTCATTTGCCTGCGCTGAAATTTCGGATTTTAATAAACTCGCTCTCCCACGAACTCCTTATTGTCGATGTCGTATCTTGCGATGTATTTATCCGTCCTTTGCTCACTGCCCTCGGGGAAACTGACGTACCACTTGTATGCAAGAGGCACTCTTTCGCTGATTTGTTCGGTGGTGAGATTTCCTCCGAGTTTTATGACGACTCCGCTTCTCGTGTGCAAATCGATTTGTCCCTCGGACAGTCGCACCGACTTGATGAACGCAATAAACTGCTTGGGCGTAAGACCTTCGTTGTAAAACCCGCTCGCCACGTTTTGGAGATAATAAACGGAATTGCCGAATTCGACGGGCAACGTCCTGCCGATTTCGATGGTGTACTTTCCGACAAGCTCGAACCCGTCCACGAATACGAAGTTTTGGTCGGTCGGCTTTTCATCGAAGAATTCAAGAGCGACCATATCGCCGTCAACCGCAACGTACTTTGCAATTTCCGACGTCGTCTGGCGATACTTGATGAGATAAACCGCCACCCTCTTTGAAACGTGAATGACGATACGGTTGGGAAAAATTCTTTCGATATTGACGACTCGGACGTCGGGAATTTCAGACGCAATGTTTTTTATCATGCGACTTTCGCTGACGCCGAAGATGTTTTTTCCTTTTTTGAGCCTCGATGCGGTGATTATCCTTTCCGCTTCGCCCTCCTCCGCCTGAATCGAACTTTCCGTATCGAAATCGACGGTGATGGTTTTCACCTTGAACAGAAAACCGTTGAGGAGTGCGATCGTCGCAATCAGAACAAGCCCCACGATCAGCACAATGTGTTTTTTAGTCATTGACAAAAATCCTTTGTATTTTTGCTCCGAGCGACGAAAGAGTTTTTTCAAACGATTCGTATCCTCTGTCGATGAGGTTGACACCGCTTATCGTCGTTATGCCGTCGGCTTTCAGCCCCGCAAGCACCAGCGCGCTTCCTCCGCGAAGGTCGGACGCATGCACCTCGGCACCGTACAGTTTCCTGACGCCTCTGACAACCGCGACGTCACCGTGCACCGTAATGTCCGCGCCCATTTTCCGAAGGTCGGGGACGTGCTTGAAGCGGGTTTCAAAAATATTTTCGATGATAATACCCGCGCCGTCGGACACCGCGTTCAATGCCGTGAACTGCGCCTGCATATCCGTCGGGAACCCGGGATACGGCGACGTTTCGACGTCAATCGCTTTCGTTCTTAAATTACTCGATATCAGTATTCTATCACAAAACGCGCGCACCTTGCAACTGCTTTTGACGAGTTTTGACGTTATCGACGCAATATGTTCGGGCACTACGTTTTCGATTTCGACCTCACCTCCCGCAATGCCGACAGCCGTCATCAAAGTCCCCGCGACAATCCTGTCGGGAATGGGCGTGTAAACCGTACCGTGCAATTCCTTTACACCGTCAATTCTTATCACCGGAGTACCCGCTCCCCTGATTTTTGCACCCATGGCGTTCAGCATATTTTGAAGGTCGGTGATTTCGGGTTCTTTCGCAACGTTTCTAAGTATCGTCGTGCCACGACCGAGCACCGACGCCATCATCAGGTTTTCGGTTGCGCCCACGCTGATTTTGTCCAGTCCGACGTCCGCGCCGATTATCCCGTCGGTTTCGCAATTGACGTAGCCCGATTGCTCGTCGATTTTGATATTCAATTCCTTGAGCGCGCGTATATGTATGTCCACGGGACGCAAGCCTATGTCGCACCCGCCCGGATACGCTATGCGCGCCCGCCCGAGCGTCGCGATAAGACTACCCATCAAGAATACACTGCTTCTTATCTCGTGCGCAAGGCTTTCGGGGACGTCGCCGTTTTTCGCGCCTCCGCTTATCGTGATTTCGTCGCCGTGCCTTTCGACCTCTGCCCCCAGCGTTTTGATTATCTCGCACATATTATGTACGTCGGTAATGCAAGGACAATCTTTGATTGTCACCTTGTCTCGCGTGAGCAACGCGCCCGCAAGCAACGGAAGTATGCTGTTTTTCGCGCCTTTCAGTTTCGTCTTGCCGTAAAGGCGGTTACCGCCCGATACGATAAATTTTTCCATAGTTTATATTACTATTTCGGCAAGGTTTTTTGTGAATGGTCGGCGCAAAGACAAAGTACGCCCGAAAATGTCATGAACGCCACAAGACTGCTTCCGCCCGCGCTGATGAACGGCAACGGCAACCCCGTCGGGGGAATCGCACCGCTTACGACCGCAAAATTTATCACGCTTTGCACCGCGACGATTGCCGTTATCCCCGTCGCAAGATAACTTTTGAAGCGGGTTTTTGCGTTTATCGCGATTTTTATGCCAGAATATATGAAAACGACAAAAATAATTGCAAGCGTCACCACACCGAAAAATCCCGTTTCCTCGCCGATGACCGACAGTACGAAGTCGCTTTCCGAAAAAGGCAAAAACAAATATTTCTGACGGCTGTTGAGATAGCCGAGCCCGAAAAACCCTCCGCCCCCGAGCGCATAATAACTTTGTATGAGTTGGTACCCCTCGCCTTTCGGGTTCTCCCACGGGTTCAGAAAAGCAAGAAGTCTTTTCATGCGGTACGGCTCGGCAATAATAAGCGCGGGGACGGCAAGGACGGCGGGTGCAATCACCGTCAAAAGTTTCTTTCTTTTCAGTCCGCAGACGAACAGCATAATAAGCATTACTGCGCCCAAACATACCGTAATTGACATATTTGGCTCCAAAATAATCAAAATGCACGAAAAAACGCCGAAAAACAGAATTTTCAGCAACGTTTTTGTATCATTTACGTCGTTATCGGCGCAAATTCCCGCACAAAACACCGCATATCCGAACTTTGCGTACTCGGACGGCTGTATCGTGAAAAACCCGAGGTTTATCCATCGCTTTGCCCCGTAACTTTCGACGCCTACGTTCGGCACGAATACGAGAGCCAGCAAAATCAGGCTGAAAACCATAATCGGATATTTGGCTTTTTTCAGTTTTTCGACGTCGAATATCCGCACGGCGAACATCAAAAACAGTCCGATTGCAAACGCTATCCCCTGCTTTTTGACGTAAAAAAAAGCGTCGCCCGCATCGATGAGCGCAGAATATCGCGACGCACTGAATATAAACGCCATTCCGATGAGCGACAGCAATACGGACGTGGCGTAAACGGTGACGACGTACTTTTTCATAACTCGAAAAACAACTCGTCAAAGGCTTTGCCCCGCTCGACGTAGTTTTTGTATCCGTCGAAGCTCGACGACGCCGGTGAAAACAAAACGTTGTCGGCACGCACCACCACGCTTTCCATAAAACACTCTTTGAGCGTCCGCCGATAGGTCACGTTGTAAAAGCCTTCGGCAATGGCTCCGTCCATAATTTCGCGTGAGTTTTCGCCCGTAATAAACGCATGAATTACATTTTTGGGCAAGTTTTTGAACAAATCTGCAAAATTTTCGCCCTTTCCGCGCCCGCCGAGTATCAAAACTGTATCGCCTTTCAGACTTTTCGCGCTTTTTAGGGTGGCGGACACGTTGGTGCCCTTGCTGTCGTTATAAAACTTTCTGCCCCTTTTCTCGCCGAGATAGGTCACGCGGTACAGCGGTGCGACGAAACATTTCAAAGTCATTCTGATGATTTCGGGATTGATTTTTCGCGCCATACAAGCGGTGGTTGTCGCAAGGACGTTTTCAAGATTGACGCCCGCGCACGCCGAAAGTTCGGTGCAGTTTGCGATATGTATTCGTTTTTCGTCCTCGAACACGATTTCGTCGCCGTCGAGATACGCGCCCCTTACCCGCTTTTCCGTGCTGAAAAAATACTTGTCGGCTTTGACGATTTTGGAAATATCATTTGACGTTTCGTCATCGGCGTTCAAAACGGCGATTTCCCTTTCGCACTGTCCCTCGAAAAGTTTGGCTTTCAGACTTTTATAAGTCGCAAGGTTTTTGTGGCGGTCGAGATGGTCGGACGTGACGTTGGTCAGCACCGCGATATCTGGACAAAGTTTTTTCGTGGTTTCCAACTGAAAACTGCTGACTTCCACCACCGCGATATCGTCGGACGACAGCGACAGCACCTTTTGCGACAGCGGGACGCCGACGTTGCCTAGAGCATACGACTGATATCCCGCCCCGTTCAGCACGTCGTTTATCATAAGCGTGACGGTGGTTTTTCCGTTTGTACCGCTCACCGCGATAAACTCGCTTTCCAAAAAGTCGGTGGCAAGCGACAACTCGCCCGTGACCTTGTTTTCTTTCACCGCTTTTGCAATCGACGGCGTATCGATCGGCACCGCCGGACTTAATACCGTCAAGTCCGCAGACGACGAAAACCTTGCGTCCGACACCACGGTCACGCCCTTTGGAATTTCTTTGTTGTTTATATCGTCGTCGAAAACGTAAACGTCCGCACCCTTTCTTTTCAAAAGTTCGATTGCCGAAAGTCCGCTCGATTCGAGCCCGTACACCAAAACCTTTTTGTTCCTAAAATTCATACATCACCTTTGAAATCACGTTAAGCGCGCCAAACAGCAACGTTATCACCTGATACCGACACACTACGTTCCACTCGGGTATCCCCTTCTTTTCCAGATGATGATGATACGGAGCCATTAAAAACACTCGCTTCTTTTTGAGTTTGAAATAAGTTACCTGCACAATTACTGATATGCAGGACACCACAAACATTATGCCCGATATCATTATCGAAAAAGGATTTTTCAGAAAAACCGCAACAGTCGCCACCGCGCTTCCGAGCGCAAGACTGCCGGTATCGCCCATCATGATTTTGGCGGGATTGAAGTTGTACCACAAAAACGCCGAAAGTCCCCCGACAAGCGACGCCGAAAACACCGCGATTCCTTTGACCTCGGTTGCGGTCAAGTCCTGCCCGTAATAAGTCAACCCCAAAACCTCGACGATTGCGATTATTACAAATCCCAAAAAATAAATGAGCGACGTCGTCGTCGCAAGTCCGTCCAAACCGTCGGTCAGGTTCACGGCGTTGGTGGTCGCGATGTAAACAAGCATCGTGAACGGAATTATTCCATAAGAAAAATCGGCGGTCGCCGTCGTGAACGGAAACGCCACTTTACTTCCTATCACGGGATTTTTATATACGAATACCGACGCGATAACCGCAAGCCCCGTCTGCCCGATAATCTTTTGGTACGGCTTCAACCCCATATTGTCGTGGGTTTTTATCTTCAAAAAGTCGTCCAAAAATCCGACGAGCGAGTACCCCAGCATCAACAGCACCGCCACAAGCGACAACTTGCTATACCCGACGGCAAGCGTCACCACCGCGACGGGCAACAAAAAAATTATCCCGCCCATCGTCGGCGTGCCCTCTTTTGCGCTGTGTTGCGTGACGTAGCCGAGTATCACCTGTCCGGCTTTCAGTTTCTTCATCGTCTTTATGACAAGCGGAGCAATCAGCATCGAAAATAAAAAGGTCGCCGTCAGCGCGATAAAACACGAAAGTTCGATTTTCACCTTTCACCTCTTGATAAAGCGATGGCTTCGTCGATGTCCGAATATCTAACGCGACGTCCGTTTCGCTCTATGTACTTCTCCGCGCCCTTGCCGGCAACAACCAGTAAATCGCCGTCTTTCAAAAGTCCCGACGCAAACTCGACCGCCTCTTTTCGCTCCTCGACGATAAAGACTTTTCCGTTTCCTTTCGCGCCCTCCATTATGTCGGATATGATATTTTTCAAAGGCTCGCTTCGGCTGTTGTCCTCGGTGACGATTACTATGTCCGAAAGACGCGACGCGATTTCGCCCATTATTTTGCGTTTTCCTTTGTCGCGATCCCCTCCGCAACCGAACACCGTTATCATTTTCCCGCGCGAAAGCGTGCGTGCGGTTTTCAAAAGTTTCTCCATTCCGTCGGGCGTATGTGCAAAATCGACGATGATTTTTGCGTTTTTGTACGAAAAAATGTTAAATCTCCCCGGTATCGGCGGTAATTTTTGTAAACTTTCTGCAATTACGGGCATCGGCACTTTCAGCGTTTTTAGTAACGTCACCGCAGAAAGCGCGTTCAAAACGTTGTATTTTCCGAAAAGTGGCATGTACAACTCGTATATCTCGTCAAAGACGTTGACGACAAACGACGTGCCTTTGCTTTTTCGCGCGATGTTAACCGCAAACACGTCGCTCGGCTCGTCGATGCCGTAGGATATTATCGGCATATCGAAGGTTTTATATAACTCCCGTCCCAAATTATCGTCCACGTTTACTATCGCGCTTTTGGTCATTCCGTTTTTGAAAAATGACAATTTTGTGTCGTAATAACTCGAAAAACTGCAAAAATAATCCAAATGTTCGGGTGAAACGTTGGTAAAAATGCTAATATCGCTTGTTATCCCGTACAACCTGTCCTGCGCGATTGCGTGCGCCGACACCTCCATCACGACTATTTCGACGCCCGCCCTCACCATTTTCCTGAAAAGTCGGTTCAGAGTGAAACTATCGGGCGTTGTGAGGTCCGCTTCGTACGTTTCGTCCAGTATTTTATAGCCGATTGTGCCGATTACGCCCGTCTTATACCCCGCCGATTTCAATAAATGCTCGACGATATACGACGTCGTGGTTTTGCCGTTCGTGCCGACGATTGATACAATTTTTAACTTCAAATGCGGTTTTTCAAAGAAATTTTGGCATATTTTGCTGTAACTCTGCCTTGAATTTGTAACAATCGCTGTCGGAAGTCCGCTTTCGGTGGCGTGCTCGGAAAGGATTGCAACCGCGCCAAGCATCTCCGCTTCGAGGGCGTGATTGTGTCCGTCGTCGCCTCTCCCCTTAATTGCGACGAACAAATCGCCGTCTTTCACCTGCCTGCTGTCGGTTGCGATTCCCTTGATTTTAATTTCCGACATATCCGTTTTACTTTCGTAAGGAAGGTTTTCAAAAAGTTTTTCAATCGTAATCATAGCGTCGCCCCTTTAATATTTATTATTATAAATATTATCAAATGAACGACGCTATTACAACAGCGCGGTAAAATTAGACTTTTTTTGACAATCTTTGCTTTGCTCGGCTTTCAGTATTCATAGTCGTACGGGTTGAACGGCATGGACGCAACCTTGTCGCTTTCTTCGGTTATGCAAGGAGCAATGCCGAAATACGCAAACATTCCTTCGAATATTTCTTTGACAAAAGGCGCGGCAACGATACTTCCGTAGTACGCTCCGACAGGCTCGTCAACAAGAAACAAAACGACCGCTTCGTGACCTTCGTACTTCTCGAAGCCCAAAAAACTCGATATGTATTTCCCGCCTGCAATCGCCCCGTTTTCGTATTTTTGCGCGGTGCCCGTCTTTCCGCCGACGTCGTAGCCGTTGATATACGCCCCTTTTCCACTGCCTTCGGTCACGACGGAATACAAAATTTTTATCAATTTTTCGGACGTCGCGCTTGAAATTACGCGGTTTTTTACGACGGGATTATTCTCTTTCACCACTCGTCCCGACGCGTCGGTTGCGCTTTTTAAGAGGTAAGGCGTGACGATTTCCCCTCCGTTTATCACCGCCGACGTCGCCACCGCAAGTTCGATCGGAGTCAGCGCAACCGCCTGCCCGAATCCTATTCTTGCAAGGTCAACGTTTTTGACGGTGTTTTCGGCAAGCGTGATTCCCCTTGTTTCGCCCGTCACGTCGATGCCGGTTTTCGTCATTATGCCAAAATTTTTCAGGTACGAATAAAACTTTTGAGTGCCGACTTGAAGCGCGCAATCCATAAAAACGCAGTTGCAACTGTTCCTGACGCCCTCGGCAAAAGTTTGACTTCCGTGCCCTTTCGACCGCCAGCATTTTATCCTTTTTCCGTCAACAATGCGGTTGCCGGCGCAGTAAAATCTGTGCGACTCGGGGAACGCGTTTTCTTCGATGGCGATTGCCGAAGTCAGGATTTTGAAGGTGCTTCCCGGCTCGTACACCGCCGACACCATAGTGTTTTTGCTGTACTGAAAAAGAGCGGACAAGTCGCCACGCGGGACGTTGTTCAGGTCGTACGACGGGGTTTCCGCCATCGCAAGAATTTCGCCCGTCATCGGGTTCATCACAAGACACGACACCCTCTTTGCTTTGGTTTGGAGCATAGCCTTTTTTATGGTGTTTTCGACGATGCACTGAATGTAAAAATCGACGGTGAGCGTTAAATCCGCGCCCGACGTCGACGGGATATAATACCTCGTCCCGCCTATGCTCCGCCCCACGAGGTCGGCTTCGGACAGCACGCTTCCGTTCACGCCCGTGAGGTATTTGTCGTAATAGGACTCCAGTCCGCTTTGTCCCTGCAAATCGATATTTGTAAATCCCAAAACCTGCGTCATAAAGTCGCCGTACGGATAATAGCGAAAGCCGTCCTCCGAAATATAAATGCCTTTCTGGTTTTTTCGGACGATGCTCATCACCTTATCTTTTTCGACTTTTTTCGCAACGGTGATTTCGCCGACGCCTTTTTTTGTGATTTTTCCCAAAAGTTTTTGATAATCCGCGCCCGCGTATTCGGACAGGACCTTCGCCACTTCCTTTGGATTTTCGACGGCGTTCGGACGGACGTAAATCGTATATCTTGTCGAGGTGTCGGCAAGCGTCACTCCGTTTCGGTCGTAAATTCCGCCCCGTCTTGCGACAAGCGGTAAGTCGCGATACCATTGTTCCGAGGCGCGCGCCTGCAACTTCGCGGACGAAAAAACCTGAACGTATAAAAACTTGAAAAGTACCGCCGTAAAGAAAAAGACTATTAACGTAAAAACAGTTAATAGCCTTGGTTTGGGGTTATATATTAGGTTGTTGTTCAAAAATTATAATTTCTCCTTATTCACCCAACTTATCGAGCACGGTATCGAACCAGTTCGTTTGAGTTTCAAAGGTATTATACGACGAGTGGACGAAATTAAGACCATTTTCGTTGACGTCGTAAAGACTGCTGACCGACGCGGAGGGTTCTTGCGCGGGCTCGACGGACGGAGTATTGATAAGTTCCGCATTGACGATAACCAGCGTGACGATAAGCAATACTACCGCAAGGTACACAGCCATGATTACTTTGCCCTGAGTGCTGAGTTGTTTGGACGCCTTGCGTCTTGCCTGAGTGCGAGTTTGGGTTTCGCGCAATCTCATCGGCTCGAAAACTTCGACTTCCTGCTGTGCGGAATAGCGGTTTTCGATTGCCCCGCGACTGACGTTGTTGGTGTTAAGACGATTCCACAAGTCCTCGCGAGCGGGATCCTGGACGGGAGCGTACATATCCTGTCGAGGCATAGGACGTTGATTGACCGCATCCGCCGAAGCATAACGATCGTACGTCGGTTGTTGACGGCCGAGACGCGCGTCAAAACTGGGCACGGGCCTGTCGGGGCTGTACGTGTAATCCCTGTTATCAATATCTTCTCTTAATCCTTCGCGGTTGACGGTGGTTCCTAACATTTCCCTATCCTCACTTATTTTATTTATAATACCTTATTACAATTTTTCGATTATTCGCAATTTTGCGCTTTTGCTTCTGCCGTTTTCGTCCTGTTCGTCCTTCGACGGCAAAATTGCCTTATTTGATACAAATTTTACGATTTCGTGCCTTCCGCATACGCATATCGGCAACGATTTGTCGCAAATGCACCCCGTTGCGAGGTCCTTCATCGTTTGTTTGACTATCCTGTCCTCTTCCGAGTGGAAAGTAATGACGCACATTCTTCCCTTGGGGTTCAGATAATCGACAAAAGTTCTCACCGCGGTGTCCAGACCTCTCAGCTCCCCGTTCACTTCGATGCGGATTGCCTGAAAAGTGCGCTTTGACGGATTTCCGAATTTCCAGCGGTTCCCGGCGGGTACGCTGTATTCGATTATTTTTGCCAACTGCCCCGTCGTCGATACCGGCGACTTTTCTCTTTCGCGCACGATGTTTTTTGCGATGTTTCTTGCAAATCTTTCGTCACCGTACGAAAAGATGATTTTTTGGAGCTTTTCTTCGTCATAGAAGTTCACGACGTCGTATGCCGAAAAAGGCTTGCTCCTGTCCATTCTCATATCGAGCGGTGCGTCTTTCATATAAGAAAACCCGCGCTCCGCAACGTCGATTTGGTAACTTGAGACGCCAAGGTCGGCAAGCACTCCGTCAATCGATGAAACGGACAGTTCTTTCAGTATGTTTTCAACGTTCTTAAAATCATCGTGTACAAACGTGATTTTATCTTTATAGGCTTTCAGCCTTTCTTTGGAAAACGCGATTGCGTCCGCGTCTTTGTCAATCGAAATAAGTCGTCCTGTCGTCAGTCGCTTTGCGATTTCTCCGCTGTGCCCGCCTCCGCCTAACGTACAATCGACATAGATCCCGTCGGGCTTAATATTCAACCCTTCGATACACTCGTTCAGGAGCACCGGAACGTGATTGAAATTTTCTTCCATCAGAATCCGTATTTCCCGAGAGGCTCCAGCGACTTGTCGTATTCTTCGTCGTCGAGTTCTTGGAAGCGTTCGTTATAATTCTCCGCCGACCACAATTCGATTCTGTCAAACATTCCGACGAAAACGACGTCCTTTTGGATTTTCGCGATGCGCCTTAAATTGGCGTCAAGCACAAAACGTCCTTGGTTGTCTTCTTCGGGAATCGACATCGTCGCAACCATTCTGCGAATGGCGTCGGTGGCTTCCTTGCCCTCTTCGGTGACGAATGAAATGTTTTTGGACTTCTCTTCGTAAAGATTTGCAAACTGCTCTTGTGAGTAAATGAACAAGCAACCGCTCGTCCCGCGAACTATGGCAAAATTCTGACCGAGTTCCGCTTTGAGTTTTGCGGGGATACGTAAACGGTTTTTCTGGTCGAGTTGGTGATTGTACTTTCCGACGTATGCCATAATTCCCTCCTTTAAGAAGTTTGTACACTAATCATATCACATAGATTGACCACTTGCAACCACTTTTAGCAATTTTTTTTGATTTTTTTCAGAAAAATTTTGTAAATTTTCTTAAATCCGTCGTTTTAATAGCAAATTTTCGACATAAATAGTAATATTTTGCTATTGACAGAAAATTGTTGTAGTGGTCAGCGTTCCCTAAGTTTTCGTGTTTGCCACCATATTATGCCCCAAAAGTCGATTTTGTGCAAGCGTTTTTACATAAAAAAACAACCCGAAATTTATCGGGTTGAAATTGCGGATTTTTAACTTTACTTCGTAAGGAAAAGTTTTTTGATTTTAATCTGCAGAAATTTCGTACAAGCGATTGCCCAACTTGTCGCACGACGTCATGATATATTCGATTCCGTTTTTTTCATGTGAAATTTCTGTCCTTCCACGCGCGCCGTGCAAGTGTCCGTACACCACTTTTTTGACGCCGTATTTTTCAGAAAGCAAGGTAAAGTCGCTGTCGGCGTTGTTCAGTTCGAACGGCGGGTAATGGAGCATTGCGATAATCTCGTCGCCCTCTTCTTGCATTTTCTTTGCCTCGGTCAAAGAAAGTTCGTATCTTATGACTTCTCTTTTATAAACTTTTTCGTCCTCGGGCGTCTTGTTGGACTCGGGCAAAGTCCAGCCACGCGTCCCGCAAAAAACGTATTTGCCGAATTTCAGGGCGTTGTTTTGTATCGCATAAATGTTTTTTTCGGCAAAAATATTGAAAAGTTTTGTATAGCTTTGCCACCAATAGTCGTGATTTCCGCGGATTATTATCTTTTTTCCTTTCAATTTTTCGATTTCTCGGACGTCAACAAGCGCGTTTTCAAAGGTCATCGCCCAGGATAAATCGCCGGCAAGCAATACGATATCGTCGTCGGTCACTTTCTCCTGCCAGTCCGCGACGATTTGCTCGAAATGGTTTTCCCACATCGTTCCGAACACGTCCATCGGTTTATCCGACGAAAACGATAAATGAAGGTCTGAAATTGCAAAAATTCTCATACTAATAGATTGCGCGCACGCTTTTTATATCGTTCTAATATATATACTTGTTATATCATATTATATAAAACTTTTCAAGCACTGGCGCGAATTTCACAAAAAATTTATGCATTACATAAAATAAGGTATAAACGCTTTGGAGGTGTAAAAATGTCGTTTTGCAATACCCTAAAACCCGACAGGACGCCCGGACCGATTTCCGGCAATCCACTGCATAATCTGTGCGAGCGTGCCTGCATACAAGTCAGAAAAGTCTTTGACGCGTGTATCAATCAGTCGTCACTTGAAAACTACGGCGTGACGATCACAAATCCCACGCCCGCAAACTATGCCACTCCTCTGACTTTCGTGTCCGCCGCTTCGACGTCGGCAGTCGGGACGATTTCCAACCTTATCGTCACCCCGCTGTCGGGCGATAATCCCCACAACTCGCGCGTGCAGGCAACGATAACTATCCCCATCGAGGTGATTTTCGTCGACGCCAACAACGTCGAAGGCAGAGGCGTTGCGGAAATAGTCGTCAACGAGGACGTCATCATGTGCTTCCCCGACAACTCGGTTATCCCCGTCGAGATTGCGTCGACCGTCAACGCGGTGTCCCCGCAAGGCGAATGGACGGAAGGACTTTCCTTTTCAATCACTTGTTGCGTGACCGTCGTCTTAAAAGCCGAGGCGGAAGTCGAACTTTTGGTGCCGTCGTACGGCTATTGCTACATACCGCCTTGTCAGGCGTATACGCAGGAAGTTTGCACGGGTGTTTTCGACCTGCCGTTGTTTCCGACGTCCGTCACGAGATAACGCCAAAGTTTTCACAAAACAATGAACGGACGCAATTCATTTTGCGTCCGTTCTTTTTCAAAAATTTTGTCGATTTATTTGGAAATACTATGAAAAACGGCTTATTTTAGAATACTTCCTACACATTTTCAAGGATTTGAGCAATTCTTTCGAGGATTTCGCTCTTTCCCGTTTTTTCGCTGGACGACACCGCATAGATGTTATCCACCCCTATTCCCACCTTTGTGGCGATGTTTTGCAACGACTTTTTTTGTTGCATTTTCGACAATTTATCGGCTTTCGTTGCGATTACCGAAAACTGGAAATTGTAGTGGAAAAGGTAATTTATCATCTGCATATCGTCCTTTGTAGGATCGTGACGAATGTCCAAAAGCACGAAAACGTGCACAAGATTTTGACCGTTTTCAAAGTACCCTTCAATCATCGGTCCCCACTTTGCCTTTTCCTCTTTGCTGACTTTTGCATAGCCGTATCCCGGCAAATCCACAAAGTAAAACTCACCGCCGTTGATTTCAAAAAAGTTGATAAGCCTTGTGCGACCGGGATCCGACGACGTCCTTGCAAGCCTGTTTTGGTTGACCATAAAATTGATGAACGACGACTTGCCGACGTTGGACTTCCCTACAATGGCGATTTCGGGCGCGTCGAATGACGGGATTGCCCTCCCGTTGGAAACCGACTGAATGAATTTTGCGCTTTTAATTTCCATAATTATTTCTCGATTGCCGTCTCGAAAACTTCCGACACGTTTTGTACGGGCAAAAATTTCAACCCTTTTTTGACGCTTTCGGGAATTTCCGCAAGGTCTTTTACGTTGTCAACGGGGATCAAAACGACTTTTATTCCCGCGCGCATGGCGGCAAGCGTCTTTTCTTTCAGCCCGCCGATGGGCAACACTTTCCCGCGCAGAGTGATTTCACCCGTCATCGCGACGTCGTTTCTGACGCCCTTCCCGGTGAGCGCGGACAGCACCGCCGTTGCAATGGTAATTCCTGCGGACGGTCCGTCTTTGGGGATTGCGCCCTCGGGGACGTGAATGTGGATATCCTTGTCCTTGAACGCACTTTCGGGAATATCGTAGTCGTCGGCGTGCGCGTGGATATAACTTATCGCCGTCCTTGCGCTTTCTTTCATAACGTCGCCGAGATGACCTGTCAAAAGTATCTCGCCCTTTCCGTTGACGATTGAAACCTCGATTGTCAAAATTTCACCGCCGACGGCAGTCCAAGCAAGCCCCGTCGCGCTTCCTACCTCGCTATGTTCGGGTTTTTCGTTTTCAAGATATTTTTCAACACCCAAAAATTCTTTGACGTTGTCCTTGGTCACGACGATTTTTTCGGGCGCGCTTCCCGACACGATTTGCACAGCGACTTTTCTCATGACGTTGGCAATTTCTTTTTCAAGTCCCCTCACACCGCTTTCACGGGTATAAGCGTAAATGATTTTTTCGATGCCGTCGTCGGTAAAGGTTAATCTGTCGTTTGTGATGCCGTGCGCTTTCAGTTGTTTTTCGATGAGGTGTTTTTTGGCGATTTGCACCTTTTCTTCGGGCGTATAACCGCTCATTTCGATGATTTCCATACGGTCGAACAACGGCGCGGGGATTGCGTCGGGGTTGTTGGCGGTCGTGATGAAAATCACCTTGGACAAATCGAACGGAATTTCGAGATAGTTGTCGCGAAAAGCGTTGTTTTGCTCGGGATCCAGCACTTCAAGGAGCGCGCTGGACGGATCGCCCTTAAAATCGGACGCGAGTTTGTCGATTTCGTCCATCAAAAACACGGGGTTCATCGTGCCGGCAATACGGATATTGCTGATAATTCGTCCCGGCATTGCGCCGACGTAAGTTTTGCGATGTCCGCGAATTTCCGCCTCGTCGCGGATACCGCCGAGGCTCATTCTGACGTATTTTCTGTTCAACGCCCTTGCAATGCTTCGGACAATCGACGTTTTGCCGACGCCCGGAGGTCCGACCAAACAAATAATCGGCTCGCGTTTCTCGTCGGTGAGTTGTCTGACCGCCAGAAATTCCAGTATTCTTTCCTTTATTTTTTCAAGCCCGTAGTGGTCCTCGTCCAAGATTTTTTTGGCGTTTTCGATGTCGTTGTTGTCCTCGCTCTCGACGCCCCACGGCAAGTCGAAAACAAAGTCGAAATAATTCCTCGAAATGGCATAATCGGGGCTTGAAGTGGGCATTTTTGCGTTGCGCTCGATGTCCTTTTTCAGTTTTTTCTTGCTTTCATCGGGAATGGGCAACTTGTCCGCTTTCAACATTAAATCGTCGTCGTCCTCGTCGCCGAGTTCCTCCTGAATTGCTTTTATTTGCTCGCGAAGGTAGTATTCTTTCTGACCTTTGTCGATACTTTCGCGTACTTTTCGATTGATTTTCTTTTCGATTTTGGCGATTTCGAGTTCCTCTTCCAAAAAGTCCAACAGTTCGTCGTACTTTTCGATGACGTCGTCGATTTCCAAAAATCCCTGTCTGTCGGGGATATCCATAAGATGCGCCGTGCGGTACAAAAACGCCACGGGTTCTTCGGTTTCGCTCAGGATATTAAAGACGTCTTTCGTTGCCCGCTCGCCCACGAAATAATGCTCCTCGACGACGGACATACATTTTCTTCTGTACGCTTTCGCCTCGAGAGTGCGCGCGTGCAATTCTTTCATCGGCTCGTAAGAGGCAACGAAAAAATCGGGGTTATCGACGTAACCCGTAATTTTGACTTTTTTGATGCCGTCCACGATAATTCTCAGAGTTTCGCCACCGCCGGAGATGACCTGAACGACGCGAGCAAGCACGCCGACCGTGTTGATTCCGTCCGTACCGGGATTGCTTTCGTCGGTGTTGATTTGACGACACAAAAGGATTTTTCCGTTTCTGTTTTTAACGGCGTCGGTAACCGCCGAGACAGATTTTTTCCTGCCGACGTCAAAATTTACCGTAGTATTTGGAAAAACCGTTAATCCCCTGAGGGGGATTAGCGGTAAATCAAAGTTTTTTTGCATATATGCTCCGTGTCAGGCGATCTTGCGTCTGACGATTTCCGCGGGTACGCCTTTTTCGACTGTATCACCGCTTATGATGACTTTTTCGATTGATTTATCGCCGGGGATTTTGTACATTACGTCCAGCATAATTTGTTCCAAAATGGCACGCAGTCCCCTTGCGCCCGTCTTCAACGCGATGGCTTTTTTGGCGACCGCCGACAATGCGCTGTCGTCGAATACAAGTTCCACCCCGTCGAGTTTCAGCATTTTTTGATACTGCTTGACAAGCGAGTTTTTGGGCTCGGTCAAAATCCTGATGAGCGCGGATTCGTCCAGTTCGTCAATCGAAACGACAATGGGAAGTCTGCCGACGAATTCGGGAATAAGACCGAATTTAATAAGGTCGTCGGGTTGAATATCCCTGATGATGTCGCTGTATTTTTTGTCCTTATCCTCTTTCAGCACCGAGTTGAAGCCCAAGGACGAGTTGTCCGTGCGCTTGCCGATGATGCTGTCCAGCCCCACGAACGCTCCACCGCAAATAAACAGGATATTGGTTGTATCGATTTGGTACATTTCCTGCATGGGGTGTTTGCGCCCGCCCTGCGGAGGCACGTTGGCGACGGTGCTTTCGATGATTTTGAGCAACGCTTGTTGCACGCCTTCGCCGGACACGTCGCGAGTTATCGACACGTTTTCGCTCTTCCTTGCGATTTTGTCGATTTCGTCGATATAGATAATTCCCTGTTCGGCGCGCCTGATCTCGCCGTCGGCGGACTGGATAAGTTTCAAAAGAATGTTTTCGACGTCTTCGCCGACATAGCCGGCTTCCGTCAAAGTCGTCGCATCGGCGACCGCAAACGGAACGTTGAGGATATCCGCAAGAGTGCGCGCAAGCAATGTCTTGCCACAGCCTGTGGGGCCAAGCAACAAGACGTTACTTTTGTCCAAAACGACGTCGTCATCGTCGGATCTTTTGTTACTGCCGATCCTTTTGTAGTGGTTGTAAACAGCCACCGACAACACTTTTTTGGCGGAATCCTGACCGATGATATAGTCGTCAAGACGCGCTTTGATTTCCTCGGGCGTCGGCAATTTGAAAGAGTCGATATTCGGCGTATCGGCTTCGATATACTCCTTTTCGAGAATATCGTTGCACTCGTCGATGCACTCGTCGCAGATGGTAACCCCGTTGGGGCCCGCGATGAGTTTCAACACTTCGTCCTCGCTTTTACCGCAGAAGGAACAATATTGTTTTACAGTTTTTTCTTCCATATACTCCTAATTATGGCGGGGATATATAATTTTATCGACGATACCGTAAGCAAGAGCCTCTTCGGCGGACATAAAGTTGTCGCGGTCGGTATCGCGCTCGATAACGGAGATATCCTGCCCCGTCATTTCCGCGAGATATCTGTTCATTTTCTCTTTGGTTTTGGCGATGTGTTGCGCGGCAAGAATGATATCGCTTGCCTGACCTTGCGCGCCACCCAAAGGTTGGTGAATCATAATTTCGCTGTTGGGAAGCGCATAGCGTTTGCCCTTCGCGCCCGCTGCAAGCAGGAACGCACCCATCGACGCCGACAGACCGATTGAAATGGTGCTGACGTCGCATTTGATATAGTTCATCGTATCGAAAATCGCCATGCCGTCGGTGACACTGCCACCGGGGCTGTTGATGTACAACGCGATATCCTTGTGAGGATCACGCGCCTCGAGATAGATAAGTTGAGCGATAATGTAGTTTGCAAGGTCGGTGTTGACTTCACCGCTCAAAAAAATTATTCTGTCTTCGAGAAGCCTCGAAGCGAGGTCGTATTGACGCTCGCCCCTGTTGGTTTGCTCGACGACGCTAATCATTTTTTCATTAACGTTCATAAAACTCTCCGAAATTATTTTATACTTTTTCCCGCTATATATTCGACAAGGAATACTTACTTCGCGGGGTTGAGTTCCTTAAGTTTTGCCATAAGAGCGTCGGTGAGGCTTTGGTTCAGAAGATAGGTCAAATATCTCGGATCCATAGTCTTTTTGTACTCTTCGACGGACTTGTCCTGACCTTTTGCCATTTCTTCGATTTTCTTATTGACGGATTCTTCGTCGGGAAGAATGTTTTCGGCTTTGATGACAGCCTCGAGGACAAGACGAATCTTTACGTTTCTTTCGGCGGCCTCGCGATAGTCTTCTGCCATCTTTTCGCGCGTGATGCCCGAGAATTTAAGATAATCGTCCAACTTCATACCTTGGTACATAAGACGATATTCAAACTCTTTGATCATCTCGTCAACTTCGTCGGCGACCATGCACTCGGGCACTTCGACCTCGGCGTTTTTGACGATGGCTTCGACGCGTTTGTTTTCTTCGCTGATTTCGGCGCGTTCTTCGGCTTGCTTCACAAGACCTGCTTTGATGTCCTCTTTGTAAGCGTCAAGAGTGTCGAATTCCGAGACGTCTTTTGCGAAATCGTCGTTAAGTTCGGGCAGTTCCTTGACCTTGATTGCGTTGAGCGTGACAGTGAAAACTGCCTCTTTGCCCGCAAGATTGTCGGCGTACTCTTTGGGGAATGTGACGGTGATATCTTTCGTCTCGCCCTTCTTCATGCCTGCAACGCCTTCTTCAAAACCGGGGATAAAGGTTTTGCTTCCAAGTTCCAAATCATAGTCTTTGCCCGCTCCGCCCTCGAATTTGACGCCGTCGACAGCGCCTTCGAAATCGATATTGCAGATATCGCCTTTTTTGGCTTTTCTGACCTTTTCGATCTCAACGATACGAGCAGACTTGTCTTGCGCAAGCAAAAGTTCAGCCTGGACTTGGTCGTCGGTGACTTCGACTTTTTCTTTTGCGACTTTGATGCCCTTGTATTTGCCGAGTTTGACCTCGGGTTGGACGGTGATGGTGACCGCGAATTTCACTGATGCGGGGCTAACGTCCAAAATGTCCGCTTCGGGACGGCTGACCGGCTCGACCGTGGGTTCTTTCTCAAGCGCTTCTTCAAAGTACTTGGGAAGAATGATGTCCAAAGCGTCGTTCAAAAACACGTCTTTGCCGAATTCGGCCTCAAGCACCTTGCGGGGCACTTTGCCGGGACGGAAGCCTTCAAGTTTATATTTGCTTTTGTTCTTGTTGTAAGCTTCTTGGATAGCCGATTCTACTTCGGCTTCGTTGATTTCGATTGTAAATTTTACTTGACTTTTTTCAAGTTTTTCGAGTGTGTAGTTCATAAAACCTCCAAATATTGCTACCGTAAGCCTTACTAATATAACATATATATAATTATTTTGCAATATAAAATCCCTATTTTCACTCATTGATTTTGTCGATTTTTGTCATTTTTTGTTAATATTTGTCACACGCTTGAAAATAAATCGCCGATACGCTATACTTTTTGTATGCCACAAGACCTTTTAACGCTAAAATCGTTGCAAAAAGAACTGAAATCACTGCTTAACGGCGGTAAGATACAAAAAATCAACCAGCCCGAAAAAGACGAGGTACGCTTCGTCGTGTATTCGGGTGGGACTTCGTACGTCCTCGTTGCGTCGGCAAACCCCAACACCGCAAGGATTCATATCGCCTACGACAAAAAAGAAAATCCTTATTCCGCCCCCGCCTTTTGCATGCTTTTGAGAAAGCATCTGCTCGGCGCGACGATTAAGGATATTTCCATATTAAACGACGACCGCGTTTTCAAAATCTCGCTCTCGGCACGCACCGAAATGCAGGACGTCAAAGACTTTTTCCTTATCGTCGAATTGATGGGACGATACAGCAACGTCATACTTTTGGACGAAAAGGAAATCGTGCTGGACGCGATAGTCAGAATCGGCGTCAGCGAAAAAGGCAGACGCGTCATTATGCCCGGGGTGAAATATACCCCGCAATCGAAAGGCGACAAGGCGGAACTTTACGATTCAAACGGCATAAAAACCCGCCTCGAAACTTCCGACAAACCAACCCTTTACGACGCACTTTTGTCGTCGGTCAACGGACTGTCGAAGCAAAGCGCAAAAGAGATTTCGTGGCGAGCGAACGACGCCGAAAACCCTGTGGAAAAAGCCGTGCAAGAAATTACATTTTTGGACGATATTTTTGGAAAATCCGCATTCAAACCGTGTGTTTTGAAAGATTATTCAGACTTTTTTGTCACACCGTATTTGTCGCTCGCAAGCGAAAACGACTTTATTTTCTTACCCACTTTGAACGGAGCGGTCAACGCTTGTTTCACCCTTTCCGACAAGGCTCAACGCGAAAAAAATTACTTCAAAGACGTCGTCGTTTTGACCAAAAGACACCGCGATAAACTCTTGAAAAAAATCGAGATTGCGCACGAAAAACTCGTCGAGTGCGACGACATGGAAAACGTCAGAATTTCTGCCGAACTTCTTTCAAACAATCTTTATAAAGTAAATCGTGGCGACGCGTCAGTCACCGTCGAAAACTACTATGACGATATGCGCCCCCTCACGATAAACCTTGACGTCACGAAGACGCCCGGGCAAAACGTACAACACCTTTTTAACAAGTATAATAAGCTGAAGCGCGCAAAGGAAATCTCGCATCGACAAATCGAGGAATACCAAAAAGAACTGGACTACGTCAACTCAATTATCGACGCCCTCTCCCGTGCCGAACTTTCGGACGCCGAAAACATAAAAGAGGAACTCGTCGCCCTCAAAATCATCAAAAAACAAGGCGGAAATCAGCGCAAAAAATCCGTAGTAAAATCCGCGCCGAAGACTTATGAAGTTGACGGATTTACAATCTACGTCGGCACCAACAATATATTGAACAACGAGGTTACTTTCAAAATCGGCAGGTCGTTCGACGTGTGGCTACATGTCAAAAATCACCACGGAAGTCACGTAATTATCAGAAAAAACAACGAAAACGACGCAATTCCCGACTCGGTTTTGTCATCTGCCGCAGAAACCGCCGCATACTTTTCAGAGGCTTCGAACTCCGAAAACGTCGCGGTTGACTACACCGAACGCCGAAACGTCCGCCGCATCAAAGACGCCGGTCTCGGCATGGTAAATTACGACGACTACAAAACGATTTTCGTCACCCCGAAAAACAATCTGAAAAAATAACCGTCAACAACATTCTGCCTGAATTTTCCCAACAAAAAACCGTCCTTGCGGACGGTGTTTTTGATTTTGTCGATTATTTTCCGCTGGCTTGCTTTGCGTAGTTGGCGATGTCGACAATCATCGGAATAAGGACGAATGCGTACGCAACCACAACACTCAGCCAATAGCAGATTTTGACGCCCTTGCCCTTGTTTTTGACAAAGCCGACGCTCACTATCGTGAAAACCGTGTAGGTCAGAAGACCTACGATGCCTTGCAGGATAACGGGTACGAGTTGATACCACGCTGTGATTTCCTTGTTGTTGGCGATGCCCAGCGCAAAGTTGACGATCATGGTAATCGCGCCGATAACAAGAACGATAAACGCCATAAGCCCCAAAGTTTGCTTACCGCCGGATACTCTCTCCTCGTCTTCGTTGTCAGTTTTGAACATAGTTGTATATTCTCCTTAAAGTTATTCGTAGTATATGTAGCGTCGCTACCCTTTAATGCTAACTTCTTTTTTCAAGAATGTCAAGTACCCCTTTGAAATAATCGGGAAGCGGAGCGGTAAAAGTCATTACTTCCCCGGTTTTCGGATGAGTCAGCACAAGTTTATAGGCGTGCAGGAGTTGACCGTTCAGTTTGAACTCGTTACTGCCACCGTAAACCGTGTCGCCGACGACGGGGTGGTGCATAAACTTTGCGTGCACTCTTATTTGATGTGTGCGCCCTGTCTTCAGCTCGAACTCGCAATAGGTGTATCTTGAAAACCTCTTTAATACGGTGAAATGAGTTTCGGCGTTTCTGCCGTCCTGAACAACCGCCATTTTTTTGCGGTCGGAGTGACTGCGTCCGACGGGTTCGTCGATGACGCCCGAGTCCTCTTTGACGTTGCCATCCAACAGCGCGACGTAAAACCTTTTCGCGTCCTTTTTTTGGATTTGCGATTGCAGATTTTTGTGCGCCTCGTCGTTTTTTGCGACAACGAGAAGTCCCGACGTGTCTTTGTCGAGCCTGTGCACAATCCCGGGACGCACGACGCCGTTTATCGCGCTGAGCGACGAAAGGTTGTATAAAAGCGCGTTGACGAGCGTTCCGTTTTCACTTCCGCACGCGGGGTGCACAACCATGCCTTGCGGTTTATTGATGACGGCGATATCGTCGTCCTCGTAAATAATATCGATGGGGATATTTTCGGGTGCGAGCGACAAAGTTTTGGGCGACGGCAAATTAAAAACGACTTTGTCGTTTTCCTTTAATGACGCGCCCGCTTTTTCTTTTTTGCCGTTGACGGTCGCACCGCCCTCTTCGATTATCGTTTTAACGTGACTTCTGGAAACGTCCTGAAGATTTTTTTGCAAAAACCTGTCCAGCCTTTCGCCCTTGTCTTCATTTGTCACGACAAACTCATACGTTTTCATTTTCGTTCGTGCTTTGGACGGTGCCGTCGGGTATCGTCGGACTGTCCGTCGTTACGTCACGCTTGTTTATCGCGTCGTAAGGATACGCCGTGGGATAAGTCGCGTCAAGTTTTTCCTTTTCTTCCTGACGTTTTTTGATGTCCTTCGGCATAAAGAAAATGGCGTATATCGCAAAAAGTATCGTCGCGACGGTCAAAAAACTGTCCGCCACGTTGAATGTCGCAAACTGTGGCCAAAAATCGAAATTGATGAAATCCCTGACGTAGCCGAAAACAATGCGGTCATAAAGGTTGCCGAGCCCGCCCGCAAGGATCAACACCAACAATACTCTGAAAAATTTGTTTTCCTTTTTGTTGAAAATCAGATAAAACAGCAATATAGAAAGCCCCACCGCCGTGAAAGCGATGAGCGCGCCCGTTTTTCCCGTGAACGAGCCGAAAGTCGCGCCCGTGTTTTCGCTGTAAGAAAACGAGATGAAATTTCTTATAAACTCGATATCGCCGTTTTTTTGAATTATGTCACCGTTTGGGGCGTGTCCGATCCCCAGCGCTTGTACGATGCCGTATTTACTGCCAAGGTCAAGCGCAAGCACCGCGATGACGATAAGAATTTCGTACCAAAACATCAGCGACGATTCCTTCTTTCTTCAATTGATTTTGCAATGTCACCGCCCGCCGATATCGACACACCGTAAGGCGTCAGCAGGAATATCGTGCCGTTAATGCGTTGCATACTTCCGCCAAGCGCGTAAATCGCACCGCTTAAAAAGTCCAAAATGCGTTGACCGTCGTCGTCGCCGATACCTGCAAACTCGACAATTGCGGGTTCGTGCATGCGAAGGTGGTCGATAAGCGACTGTACGTCGCCGTAATTTTTGGGAGAATACAAAACCACGTTGCCGATTGGCACGCTTTGGAATGCGGGATTTTGAGGCGCGGAGTATTGTTGCGGAGCGGGTTGTTGAGGCGGAACGAACTGCCCCGACGGCTGAGGAGTGCGGACGGGTTGTCCGATGGGAGGCAGAGTGCGATTGAGTCTTTCGTCGGTGGAGCGAGCCACGCTTTGGCGCGCGTCGTCCGAACGACGGTCAAAATATCCGCCGCCGGAGTATTGACGGTCAAAGTTGTTCCCCGCGCGGTCGTAATCGCCACGACGGTCGTAGGAATCGCGACGGTCGTAGGAATCGCGACGGTCGTATCCGTCGTCCCTGTTCGATCCTCTTCTGTTGTTTCCGAAAAAGTCAGCCATTCAAAATTACCTCTCGTTCTCCGAATAACGCCCTGCCGAGCCGTACTATGTTTGCGCCGTATCTCACCGCAATGTCATAGTCGTTGCTCATGCCCGCGGAAAGATATCTTATATCCGCATTCGTAAGTTTTGTCAGTTTAAGTGTATCATATAACTTGCTTAATTGCAAATAAAAAGACTCCAGCAAGGATTTTTCGACGTTGGGAAGCACGCTCATCAGCCCCTTTACCCTGACCGACGAATACTTATCCGCCTCCCGCGCGAAATCGATGACGTCGTTTGGCGACAGCCCGCCCTTCTTTTCCTCACCGCCCATATTGACCTCGATGAGGATATCTTGCACCTTGTCGTGCTTTTTTGCCTGACGGTCGATTTCTTGCAACAGGTTTATCCTGTCCACCGAGTGGATAAGGTCAACCTTGTCGATGATATACTTCACCTTATTGGTTTGCAGTTGTCCGATGAAATGCCAGGTGACGTCGGGCGTGTATTTCTCCAAAAGTTCCTGCACGCGGTTTTCGCCGAAAATTTTGACGTCGGTGTGGTCTTTTACAAAAAGAATTCTGTCCAAAGGCATAGTTTTGGACGCACCTATTACAAGCACGTCCTCCATACTTCTTCCGCTTTCTTCCGTCGCCGTTTTCAGGCGGTTTATTGCACGTTTGTAGTTTTCCAGAACTATTTCTTCATTTACCATATCATATATGGTAACACTCGCCGACGCGCTTTGTCAAGCGACCTTAAATTATCTTTCGTCCGAGGCGCAATCTTCCTTGAAATTTCCGCAGTTTTCACCCTCGATTTCATCGTTTTCGGCATAGATTTTGCTTATCGACACCTCGTAGGCGGTTTTTACGACAAGATCGCCGTCGATGTTTTTCTGATATTCGCGACTTTGTATCCGTCCCGCAAGCGTGATTTTGTCGCCCACTTCCAAGCTCCCCGCAAAGCGCGCGTTCCTGCCCCAAGCGATACACGGAATATAGTCCGACTTGTTGTAGGCGCGATTGACCGCAATAAGCGCGTCGCAGATTTCCCGCTTGAACGGAGTCGTGCGATATACCGTCGGCTTGCAAACGTAGCCGGTAAGTTCGATGATATTCGGGTTTCTTTCCTCATCGTCGTCGACGATTTCCCGCGCAAATACCGTCAGCATAAGCCTGCTTTTTCCGTTTTCAAACTTGTTGTAACTTCTGAATTGCCCGTCCACCGACAGCGTGTCGCCAACACGGATTTCGGTGTCTATCATCAGTCTTTCGGAAAGCGTCACGGGGATTACGTCCTCCTGCTCGGACATTCGCTTGACCGCAAGCATTACTTCGTAAAAGCCCTCGCCCATCACCTCGTGCGTGAAGACGGGAGCCGTGATTACCTTCCCCGACAAAAATACCTTGTTGTTGATTTGTGCGTCTGTCATAATTTTCTCCATTTATGTGTTTTTTATTTTTTGCGCTGTACACCGTTGTTGTCGATAGTGTAGTTTTCTCGAAATACCAGTTCGTCAATCGACACCGCTTTGTATCCGTCAGCCTTTAAGCGCGGAAGTATGATTTTGAGCGCGTCCAAAACGTGGTCGCTGTTGTTGTGGAAAAGGATTATCGCACCGTTTTTGAGTTTCGGGATAACCCTGCCCGCAATCTGCTCGCCCGAAAGTCCTTTCCAGTCAAGACTGTCGATGCTCCACTGCACGCCCACCATATTTTTTTCGTTCACGACGCTCAAAAGTTTGTTGTCGTACTCCCCAAACGGCGGACGAAAATATGCGGGCGTTTTTCCCGTCAAGTCCCTTATTCGCTCGTTTACGCTGTCGATTTCCTTATTTATCTCGTCTTTCGACAGTTTGCTCATGTGCAAGTGGTTGTTGCTGTGATTGCCGATTTCAAGCCCCGCGTCCGCAATCAACTTGGTTTCTTCGGGGTATTTGTCAATCCAAAATCCCACCAGAAAAAAGGTGCCGTCCGCGTCGTATTTTTTAAGCAGGTCGATTATACCTTTGGTTTTGTCCGCGCCCCACGCAGCGTCGAAAGTCAGCGCGACAACCTTTTCTTCGGTCTCCACCGAGTACACCGGCACCAGCCGTTTTTCGGACGCAAGATATACGGGCGCAACCCCGCCCACAGCCGTCACCGCAACAAGAAGCACCGTAATTACCGCAACGAAAACCGCCTTCAACACGTCGTTCTTTTTCACGACAATAAACATCTTTACCTCATCATAAATTATTTTTTTATTGATTTTTTTCGGTATTTTTGCGGATTTTGTCGATTTTTGCAAAAAAACAGCGCAAAAAAAATACCCTAAAATAGGGTACTTTCAAAATCTTGGTAATATGACTTTTTACTTGAAATACTTCACTCCACTTTCAAAAATTTTGGCGTCCCACTCGCCTGCAGAGTTTTGATATAAGGTGTCGCTCACGCGCGAAAAACGAGTGACTCGTCCGTAAATCCTGCCGTCGGGACTGAATATTCCGTCAACGGCGTTTGCGCTTCCGCACGGATTGAACGGAGTTTCCACAGTCGCGTTGTCGTTCAGGTCAACGTACTGCCCCGCAATTTGCCCTTTGACGATAAGCGCGTCCATCAGTGCTTTGTCGGCGACGAACCGTCCGCTCTCTTCTGCGATTTGCGCCTTGAAAATATCGCCCGTTTTCACGCCGTTGAACCAAGGCGAAAGGTTGCTTGTCACCCTTATTCTCCTGATTCCGCACGTTTTTTTCGCGCCGATATTGTCAATCAGCGACGCCTTTATAAACTTATCGTCCACAAATTTTCCGTACGGCAACAATCCTGTTTTAAGGAGGGTATTAAAGCCTTGTGCGACGCCCAAAATAAGTCCGTCGCGGGACAACAATTCCTCAACGGCACGCTTAATTTCGTCAAGCGTAAACAGCGCGTCCATCAACAAATTTCCGTCCGATAACAACAAAATTTGGCAATTTTTCAACGTTTTTGCAAATTCTTCGGCATTTTTTGTAAAATCTTTTTCGTCGGTATCTTTCAAAATCAGCGTTTCGGTGCGCGCGCCCGCCACCTTAAATCGCCTTATCGCCTCGGCATCGTACGTCGTGTCGAACACCGGCATAAACACCTTTGGACGGGACACCTGAAAACCGCAGACTTTCTTTTTTGTGAAACTTATCCCGAGGTTTTTCGTAAAACCTTCGCAGTACGTTTCGGTGGGGAATGATTTTTCAAAGGTTGACGAGTACGCTTTTGTCACGGCGTCGGCGCGTAGGGACGCGTCGTTTATGATAAATTTCGGCACGTCGGTGACTTCGCCGACTTCCGTCAAAAACTTCCCGAATCCGCTTTCCCCTTTTTCCAAAATCAGTATATCGCCAAAATCGTTTTGGAACAAGGTTTCGTCAACAAACCCCGTCATATACAAGCCCATTCCGTTGCCTATTGAGGATTTTATCGCCGACACGACCACCCCGCCGTCTTTTACGACGGTTGCCGAATCGAGCGCGCCTTGCTTTGCAAGTTTTTGCACAATATCAAAGTATCCGCTTATTTTTTCAAAGTCCCACACGCCCGCGGTCTTCAAAGGAATTCTCAAAAGCCGTCCTTTTTTTGAAAACGTCGCGCCGACAATGGCTTTCATCGACGAAAACGCCGTCGCCGTCACCGTAATAACGTTGGTTTTTGCGGATACGATCTCGACGTCCGACACGGACACGCCCAAGTTTCTTGCGACGGTCATCGCGCCCAAAAGAGCGAGTTTCGCTTTTTCAAAGTCGTCCGTTTCGACAAAAATCGACGTTGTTTTGTCGGCTTCCGCGCCCGACGCGACAAGGCTTGAAAGTGCGGTAATTTGTGCGTCGAACCCGCCCGAAAAGTCGCACTCTCCGCTTGCCGAGGCAATCACTGCCCCGACGCCGTCTTTGACCTTAGTGACGGTGACGTTTTCTTTTGTCAGACGGTACTTTCCGCCGACGTTGTCAAACGCCGTTGACTTGCCGTCAAAGGTATCGTCAAGTCCCGCTTTCCCCGCGACATTAGGTTTTGTGAGTTCGTACAAGACGCCCTCTCTTTGACGGTCGGCGTTTATAAGTCCCGCGGTAATTTTATCGACAGGTTTAATATCGTATTTGATTGTATTTTCGGAAATTTTTGTGTTTTCGTTTGTTTTTTCAAGCAAAATTGTATTTTTGAAAACAGTTTTGCCTTTGATTTTTATCGTGGTTTCGTCGTTATTTACGCTTCCGATTTCGACGGCGCAAATATTTTCCGCCCTCAATATCTTGATTAAGGATTTTGCGTTTTCCGTCACAACGAAAAGAGAGTTTTCAAGCATGCGTTTTGCGCTTTCGAACTCGACTTTTTTGAGGTCGATATCCACGCCGATATTTAAGACGTTTTGAAGATTATCGACAAAAGAAATTATCCCTTTCGCATCTTCGTTTTCAAAAACACGTTTGAGCTTGAACAGAGTTTCGGGTGCGCCGAAAACGTCCGCCGAAAGCAAAAGTACGGCGTCGCCTTTTTTAACGTCCGCAAAGTCAAGTTTTTTCACGCCCGCAACCGCAACGCTTTGCCCTGCGCCGACAAAACCATTCGCTATAAAACTTTCGTGCGACGCCGAGATATTTGCCTTTTCCAAAAACTCAGCCGTCCTTTTGGCGTTTTCAAGCGCAGAAAAACAACTTTTATTGTCCTTTGAAAAATACGACGTAACGACAGCAGACACCGGGACGTACCCTTTTGAATACGCTTTCAAAACAGCGGACACGGCATTCCCCGAAAAGGTTTTAAGGGTAAGTTTTTCACCGTCGTCGATTTCTTTTTCTATTGCGGTTTTTTTGAAAACTTCTTTGTTTTCTTCGATTTTTTTTGAAAATTTAATGTTATCTGAGGAAATTTTTGCAACGTTTTCATCAAATAGATTGTCCAAAAATCCGACGTTGGTTTCTGTTTTTTCACTAAACAATCTTTTTATTTCTTCTTCGATATTCTTTTCGTCGCACTCGGTTTCGGCGCGCTTAAATCGCACGTCAAGCGCACTTTTCAATGCGTCCTCGTCATCTTTTTTCACGCCGTATACCATGGCGATTTTTGCGCATTTGACGGTCACGTCCTCGCCCGTTGCGACCTTCACCGCCCTTTCGTACCTTTCGTTTTTGGCATTTTCGCACTCGTACACAAAAACTTTGGCGTCGCTCGTGTCGACGCTTTCATAGATGTCCGTCGAAAATCCGTCGAAAAAAAGCCCCTTGCACTTTTGAAAGCCGTCATCGGACAGCCCGAAAATCTCAAAACGAGAAAACTCAAGAAGCCCGTCGGTGCAAACCCCGCTTGCGGAAACGACTTTTGAAAGGGTGTCCCGAGACAGCGCGTCAAAGCCCTCTTTTTTTGCGCAATAGAACTTTCTTTCCATAAAAACTCCAAAAAATAATATAAACATATTTTATTATCTAAAATATACTATGTCAATGAAAACTTAACGCAAAAACAATTTCGTTGACAAAACGCCGACGGTATTCTAAACTGAAATCATTATGATTGACGTATGTTTCGGAATATTGATGGATTTGTTGAAAACACGCAAGGTTACGGCGCGGTACTTGTCCGACAAGTACGAAATATCCATAAGAAGCGTTTATAGGTATATCGACGTTCTGTCGGCAAGCGGAGTGCCCGTATTTACCGAGCGCGGACGAGGCGGTGGCGTGACGATTGCCGACAATTACCGCCTGCCCGCAACTCTCCTCACAAAGGACGAGCAAAGCGACGTCTTGTCCGCCCTGTCCTTGTACAAAGGCGCAAACCCCGCGCGCGACGTGGACGCAATCCGTGACAAACTGCTGTCGGTCAACACCTCGGACGACGCAAAAAGCCTGATTATGTCGGGCGACAAACTTATCCTCGAAGGCGTCATCGGCGACGAAAAACTTTACCGCGCCAAAATCGAACCGCTGTCGAAAGCCGTGGACGACCAAAAAAAGGTCACCGTGGTTTATCACGACCGTGGCGGTGAAATCACGACGCGCACAATCCACCCGCACGCCTTTGTCCTCAAGGACTTCATCTGGTACGTCTATGCTTTTTGCGAACTTCGGCAAAGTTTCCGTATGTTCAAAATCAGTCGTATCGAGAAGTTGAAAGTCACGGACGAGTCGTTTGACAGAAAATCGCGCGACGAGTTCACCCCGTGGAATTTGTCCCCCGAAACGTCGCAATCGATAACCATTCTTTTGTACGTCAAAGAGGAGGCGCGCTACGGCGTCGAGGAGTGGCTGGGCGTTGAGTGCGTCAAACCGCAAAAAAACAAGTCGTTCCCTTACGTCGCCTCGTCGCAGGTCGCTTTTGACGACACTCTTATCCCCAAGATTTTGTCGTATGGCTCGGCGGTCAAGGTGCTGGAACCGCAAAGTCTTGTGAAAGATATCGTCGCGTCCGCGCATAATATAAGTACTCTTTACGACTGATTATTTTGATGTTGACAAAACGCCAAAAAACCGCTAAAATATAATGTACGTTTAATAGGAAGTTTTTGTATGGAAAAAATCGACATAGACAAGTTTTTGGACAACGATTACGATACGGCGTCAAAGCCCGACCTCTCCTCGCTCACCTTGCAGGAACGCGCGGATCTCGGCGATGCGGACGCTCAAAATGAACTCGGCACCGCCTATATGCAAGGCTACGGCGTCCAACTCGACTACAAAAAAGGTCTGAATTGGTTCATAGAAGCCGCCACTCAAGGTCACACCGGCGCGTTTGCGAACCTCGGTGTGTGCTTCCTTACGGGGCTCGGCATTCCCAAAAACTATAAAAACGCATTCAAACTTCTGAAAAAATCGGCAGAACGCGGATACGCCCTCGCTCAATACAACTTGGGCGTTATGTACGAAAACGCTTTCGGCGTCGAGGAAGACTACGAGATGGCTCTTTACTGGTACGCCCTCTCCGCAAAACAAAACTATGCCATGGCAATCAACAACATCGGCAACTGCTTTATGTACGGAAAAGGCGAACAGAAAAATTATCAGGCGGCGTTTTCTTACTATATGCAAGCATCGAAACAGAACTTGCCCCTCGCGCAATACAACGTCGGCGTGTGCTACTTCAACGGCTTTGGCGTCAACAAAGATATGGCTCTTGCCGAAAAGTACCTGCGCCTTGCGGCAGACGGTGGCAACCGCGACGCCATAGTCGCCCTGCAAACGATTTTCAAAAAGTAAACAATCGGCAAAATAAAAACAACGCAGTTGCGACTGCGTTGTTTTTTAGTGTAAAACATTTTCAATTAACAATCAACTTGACGTTTGAAAGCCGTGCGCTTTCGCAAAAGCGTCGCACGCAATGACATAACTCTCATAAAAAGTCAGATTTTGATGAGAATACTGCCCCAAAAGTACAAGTATCTTTTGGAGTTCCCGAACGTTTTTCTCGGCTGACTTATAATAAGGTTACCCTTCCGGGAGATTGCCACGTCGCTCTGCTCCTCGCAATGACACAACTCTCATAAAAAGTCAGAATTTTGATGGATTTTCGGGGTTCTTGACAGGTTCTGAAAAATCCTCAAATAGTCACCCTAAAACGGCGAGAAAATTCTCTCAAAAAGTCAGAATTTTGATGAGGTTTTGACGTTTCTTTTGGGGTTCTGAAAATCCTAGTGTACTAATGCGTACACGGATTTTCAGGTTCCCGAAAAAACTCAAAAGATCGCAAAATTATGACTTTTTACTGGCTTAATATGCCGGTATTGCCCCGATGATGCACATGATCAAACATCACCGCAATCGCCAAAACAAGCGGTATATTCTTTTCGTCATAGACGTCCACAACGTAGGAGTCGCGCACGAACGTGACCGTCTTGAATACCGACGCGATTTCCTGTCCGTCGCGAATGACCTTGTAGTTGTAGGCGAAGAAGGATCCGCTGATTTGCACGTTTATTCCGTTGAACTCGTACTTCGGCTTGAAGGTGAACTGACGTTTTGCAAAGCACACCATCGTATCGCCCTTATAAAAGTCGAAGCGCGGAAGCAGGCGGAACATACGTTTTTTAATGCGGACGATTTCTTTGTCTTGCATATCGTATACGCGGTATTTCCTGGGGAGCGCGAAGTTGCCCTTCACGACAAAGACGTTGTTGCCCTGTTCGTCCTTGATGAAGTACTTGCCTGCAATACTCAAGATTTTTTGATTGATAACGAATCTCATAATTTTCTCCTAAAAAAGATTACATATTATCCAGCGTTTCCCTGATTCTCACCAGGAACTCGCGCGAATTCTGCGGTTTAACCGTGACGCCGTCCTTATGGAACATACCGGCGAGGTCTTTGGTCATAAAGCCGTTTTCTATTGTTTTGACTGTGGCTTTTTCCAGTTTTTCGGCGAAAGTTTCGAGGTCTTTATTGCCGTCGAGCTGACCGCGTTTTTTAAGCGCGCCCGTCCAGGCAAAAATGGTTGCGACGCTGTTGGTGCTGGTCTCTTCGCCTTTGAGGTGTTTGTAATAGTGACGAGTAACCGTGCCGTGCGCCGCCTCGTATTCGTACGCGCCGTCGGGGGACACAAGCACCGACGTCATCATGGCAAGACTTCCGAATGCGGTTGCAACCATATCGCTCATAACGTCGCCGTCGTAGTTTTTGCACGCCCAGATCATACCGCCACGGCTTCTGATAACGCGAGCGACCGCGTCGTCGATGAGCGTATAGAAGTATTCGATACCCGCCGACGCAAATTTTTCCTTGTATTCGGCGTTGAATATGTCGTTGAAAATATCCTTGAAGCGGTGGTCGTAGGTTTTGGAAATGGTGTCTTTCGTTGCAAACCACAGGTCAAGTTTGACGTCAAGCGCATAATTGAAGCAACTTCTTGCGAAACTTTCGATGCTCTTGTCGGTGTTGTGCATGCCGAGAACGACGCCCGCGGATTTTTCAAAATCAAAGATTTCGACGCGTTTCTTTTCGCCGTCCTTACCGCTCACGACGATTTCGGCTTTGTCGCCCTTTTCGACATAAGTTTCGACGTCGCGGTATACGTCGCCGTATGCGTGACGAGCGATAACAATGGGGCTTGTCCAAGACGGAACGATTGCGCTTATGCCGTCAACCACAATGGGGCTTCTGAAAACGGTGCCGTCCAAAACCGCACGAACGGTGCCGTTGGGGCTTTTCCACATTTCTTTCAGATTGTATTCTTCAACGCGCTGTGCGTTGGGGGTGATCGTCGCGCACTTTACCGCAACGCCGTATTTTTTGGTGGCGTAGGCGGCGTCCCAGGTGACTTGGTCGTTCGTTTCGTCGCGGTGGGTGAGCCCGAGATCGTAATATTCGGTTTTAAGGTCGATGTAAGGAGCAAGCAACAGTTCCTTTATGTCTGCCCAAAGTATGCGTGTCATTTCGTCGCCGTCCATTTCGACGAGCGGAGTGGTCATTTTGATTTTTGTCATCATAAAACCTCTTTTTCGTATTTTGAAATACAACCGCACTGCGCGCGTTATATTTTTGTTAATTATACAGAAAAAGAACTACTTTTGCAAGTGTTTAGGGGTTTTGCCACGCATAAAATTGCCGATGACGTCGCTGTCGAACGTAAGGCGCGATTTTCTTGTTTCCTTTTTTCTTTTGACTGCGCCTGAAATTATGCCGTCCAGAAGCGACGAAAACGTTATGCCCATAGGCTCGAACAGATAAAACGCCATACTCCCCGGCACCGTGTTCACCTCGTTGACAAACAATTTTTCGTTTTGGCTCAACAAAAAATCCACGCGGACGACGCCCGACATATCGAGGTCTTCGTAAATCCTTTTTGCAATTTCTTTGACGTCGTTTTTGATTTCTGGCGAGATTTTTGCGGGGAGTTCCCGCTTTCCTCCACCGCTCTTCCCGCCCTCGTATTTGTCCTGGAAGGACAAAAAGTCTTGCCAGGACACGGGACTTTCAACCTCCGACGTGAAAATTTCATTGCCGTTTGAAAATACCGCACAGTTCAATTCCTTGAAGTTTTCAAGCGCGGTTTCGACAATGATTTTTTCGTCGAATTTCGACGCCACTTCGATTGCGGTTTTCAGTTCGTCCTCCGTCCGCGCCTTCCTGATTCCGATGCTACTGCCAAGCCCCGACGGCTTCACGATAAGCGGATATTCCAAAAACGTCAGGACATGGCGCAAAACTTCCGAAGTGTTCCTTTCAAAATCGGCGCGACGCACGGTTATCGACGGCATTGTATTGAGCATAAGTCCGTCCAAAAGTTGCTTTGAAATCGTTTTGTCCATGCACACCGACGACGCGATAACCCCCGCCGACGTATAAGGTATTCCGTTGTATTCCAAAAACCCTTGCAATACGCCGTTCTCACCCTCGCCCCCGTGACAGCAAACAAGCGCGACGTCGGGCGTTTCCTTTTTCAACAAAATCATGCCTTTTCGTGTGTAAAACGCGCCGTCAATAAGCCAAAGTCTTGTGCATTTTTTGGGATTGAACCCTTCAAAAAAGCCGACGTCTTTCATGTTTTCCGACGTGTAAAACGCGCCGTCTTTCATATAAACGGGCACAACGTCGTAACTTTTGTCCAGTGCATTCAAAACTTGCACGCCCGTGATAATCGAAATATCGTGTTCGCAACTTCTGCCACCGAAAAATACCGCTACGTTCATATTCTTCTCCTTTTTTTTGTCAGTTATATTCGTCGGGAAGATCGTTCAGAAACAGCACGACGTCGCCCGCCGAAAACAGGTCGGGAAAATACCTTTCGGCGTCGGACAACTTCCGAAAAATCAGTACGTTTTCTTCGGGAAAGCCGTTTTCGACAAGTCCTTTTTTGATAAACTCCCCTCGCCGTCCGATGAGCATCACAAGATTTGCGACTTCCGCCATCTCTCTTCCAAGTTTTTCGTTTTCCCGCGCCTCGACTTTTCCAAGTTCCACAAGCCCCGGCGTCACGACGATTCGGCGGGCGTCAAACGCTTTCAGCACTTCAAGCGCACGCAACGCGCCGACGGGATTGCCGTTATAGGTATCGTCGATGATATTTATGCGTCCGTTGTTGATAAGTTCGAGCCTGTGCGGGGTGGGTTTCAACGATTTTACAGCGTCCAAAATATCTTGTGCGGGGACGTTCAACTTTTTTGCAAGCGCAGAGGCAGCGACAATATCGTCAACTGCGTGCCTGCCCAAAAGACGAGTGGTCGCAAAGTACTTTTCTCCGTCAAGATATAGACAAAAATTACTGCCCTCTGAATTTATTTCCACATTTTCGGCATAAGCGAAGTCACCTTCCCCGCCCACGAAAAAGGCGTTTTTCGGAAGCGTTACTTCCCGCTCGATACCGTTTCGGTTGATGACGATAAAGCCGTCGTTTGCGACGTAATCCATAAGCGAAAATTTTTCTTTGTAAACTCTGTCTATCGTCTTGAAAGTTTCCAGGTGTTGTCCCGTCACGCCTGTAATTATCCCGTGTTGAGGTTGCACGACGTCGCAAAGCTTTTTGATGTCACCTTTCTTTCTTGCGCCCATTTCCGCAATGAAAATCCGCGTGGTCGCGCCAACGTTTTTCACGCTTTTTGCTATGCCCAACGGCGTGTTGAAATTTTTGTCGGTTTTTGCCGTTTCGTACTTTTTGGAAAGCATTGCGTATAAGACGTTTTTTACGGTCGTCTTCCCAAAACTCCCCGTCACCGCAATTTTAATAAGACAGTCGTTTTCGGATAATTCTTTTTTGGTTTTTTTGACGTAACGTTCGTTGTTTATCCTCTCGAACGGGCATAAAATAACGTTTGCGAAGAAAGTTGTCGCAACCGTCAAAAACGGCGCGCATGTCGAAAACAATGTAAAGCGAAAATCGTGCAATATACAAAGCGCAACGACGTTTTCCGCAACCGTCAAAAGTCCCGAAAGCGCAAAAAGTCGCATAAGTCTTTTGGTGTAAACGGGCGGGTTTTTCACCTTTTCCGAAGTCACCGCGCACACAAATACGAATGAAAACAGCGCGTACAATGCAAAAAACGTCGCGATAAATTCAAGCGAATATGAAAAAAGTCGTCCCAAAAAATACAGCGCGAAAAATACCGCCGACATCACAAAAAACGGCGTCAATCGCTTATAAAAAAACCGCGCTCGCCTGAAAATCGCAAAAACGCCGTACCCTTCCGCCTGAATTTGTTTAAGCGTAAGGGGCGTTGTCAGAATTTGAAGTATTGTCGTTGTCACCGTCACAATAAGCAGTATCGTTTCCATAAATAAAAGCGGAAAGTACTTTCAAAAAGTAACCGCTATTATCTAAATATGAAAAATGCCCTGCGTTTGTGAGTACGAAAAGGTGGCTGGACTTGATTTTTTTGTTGAGCTTCCTCGCCATATACATCGGGGTGTCCTTGTCCTTATCGCCCCAAAAGATGGCGGTGTCGGCTTTTATGTCTTGCAGGAGGTATGTTTCGTCGAAGTTCACGACGTTTTGAAAGGTTTTTTTCATGACGGGCGACAGCGCGCGATAGTCTTCGCTACCTTTTAGTCCCCGTCCGAATTTTTTGAGAATTTTGTGCAACAAAACTTTGAGGCGGTATTTTATCCCGCGTCGGGGTTTAATCCCCGCGCTGTCGACAAGCACGAGTTTATCCACTTTTTCGGGATACTTTGCCGAGATATAAATTGCGACTCTGCCCCCGAAAGAGTGTCCGACAAGCGTCGCTTTTTTGATTTTCAACTTATCCATAATTTCCAAAACACCGTCGGCGTAGTCTTTCACCGTCAGCGGAAAATCGGGGTGCGGGGTTTTTCCGAATCCGTAAAAGTCCACAAGCGTCGCCGTCACGGACAAGCTTTTCGCCACAAATAAAAACGACCGGACGTCACCGCCCCAGCCGTGTAAAAAAATCACCTCGTGTCCAGTTCCGAATCGTACGAAATTAAGTATAACTCATTCCCCCGTGTTCAACCAGTATATAAGAGCGTCGTCCACGCCCTCGTAATATTTTTTGCGTCGTCCCGCCATCTTAAATCCAAAACTTTCGTACAGATTTATTGCAGGGACGTTGTGTTCGTTGACCTCGAGCGTGACTTTCGACACGCCGTTTTCAACCATATCGTTTAATGCAAATTCCAAAAGTTTTTTGCCAAAACCTTTGCGTTTTTCGTCGGGTTTTACCGCGATATTCGTAATATGCGCTTCGTCAAGTATTCTATAAAACCCCATATATGCGACTACTTGCGCGTCTTTTTCGATGACAAAGTAGTGCGCAAGCGGGTTTTTCAGTTCGTCCGCAATCATTTGCGCTGACCACGGCGTTTTGAAACTGACCTTCTCTATTTCGGCAATTTCTTTGACATGCTCCGCACTCATTTTTATGATTTCAGCCATTTTTCTTTGCCTCGCGCTCCGCCTGACTTTCGCGAAGATATAAGGGGCGCAAACTTTCCTTGAAGTCGTTGTTTTCAGCTTTTTTTATGAGAACGCTTGAAAAGGCTAAGACATAGTCGTCGTTTTCGTCGCGGAAAAACCGCGCGCCATTAATCTCGTCTCCGCACTCGAAATATTGCGTTTTTTGGACAATTCCGTCCTTCACGAAAGCACCGTAATAATTTCCGTGCATTGCGTCGATAAGCACGACGCCCTCGCCTTTATCGTATGCGACAAGTTCAAAAGAGGTGACGTCGATGACGGGTTTTCCTTTGGCATAAGATAGCGCATTTATCGTTGACACGCCGACTCTTATCCCGGTGAAACTGCCGGGGCCCGTCACTGCCGAAAAAGCCGTCACGTCGTCCAAAGAATATCCGCTTTCCGTCAACAGTTCGTCCACGACAGGGAGAAGTTGCGCGGTGTGCTTTTTATTGCCCTCGCTTGAAACTTTTTGGAAGGTTTTGTTGCCGTCGGTCAGCACCGCAACCAGCCTGTCGCGCGTTGTATCCACACCCAAAATCAGCATATTTCGATCTCCCTTTCGTCCCCGCCGACGTTTTTAATATTTATCGTAATCAAGTTTTTCGGAAGGCGCGAAAACTTGTTCCACTCGATGACGCAGACGCCGTTTTCATAAAGATAATCCTCAAGTCCCAGCTCGTACAACTCGTCCTCGGACGAAATCCTGTACATATCGAAATGATACACGGGCAATCTCGTGTCGTCGTAGGCGTGCATTATCGTAAACGTCGGGCTGACGACGGTCTTTTTCCCGCCAAGCCCCGCAACAAGCCCTTTCGTAAAGGTGGTTTTCCCTGCGCCCAAATCGCCGTTTAACAAAATAACCTCGCCACCCGTGAGGGTTTTGCCGAGGTCTTTTGCGATATTTTTGGTGTTTTCCGCGCTTTTTGACAAATATTTCATACAAAGATTATATTACTTTTCGTCGTTATTTGCAAGGTCTTTGTCGTCGTTTTGGACAATATCGTCGTCCTTTTCATCGGTTTTTGCGGTTTCGTCGTTGTCGGGATTGTCCGTACTTTCGGCATTATCGGCGATATTATCAACGTTTTCATTATCTTTCCTGTCGTTTTCCTCGTCCGTTACGGTATATACGCCGTCGTTTTCAACGGTATCGACCGCGTCTTCCGTCGACGCTTCAGGATCAACGGGCGTATATTTATCGTTATAAACCTCCATCGTTTCGAGTTTCAACGGACGTTTAATGCGCGGATACAGGAAGAAAGTCACCGCCGACACAATAAAGCACCTCAAAAGATTGAACGGCAGAATGCCAACGCCCAGATACCATTTGTAAAAAGTTTCTTTCGTGATGCCCTTGTAAAGTTTGCTCATCATACCGAGAAGCGGTGCCCAACTGCCCTTGAACATAACCTCGACGTAAAACGGTATCGAGATGAAGCGGTTGACGATAATCGACATAACCGTGACCGTCAAAGAGCCCACAACAAGCCCTATAAGCGCGGTTTTTTTGTTCTTTTTACTGTTGTATATGAGCGAAGACGGCACGACAAAACAAATGCCCAAAATTACGTCGGTTGCCTCACCCACAAAAAACGTGCCCGACAGCGGAAGTTTCAATAAACACTTGAAGAAAATTACAAGCACACCCGAGATCGGTCCCATCGAAAACCCTGCGATAAGCGCGGGAAGTTCGGAAATCTGAATATCCAAAAAGTTCGGGAACAAAAACGGCAACGGGAATTTTGCAACAACATACAAAATATAGGATAAAGTGGTATAAATTGCGATTTTTACAATGTACTCCACCCTGTTTTTGCCGTCGGTGTAACGCTTGAAGTTGGTGACAATGTTTCTTCTGAGTTCGGACATATAAAAAAGCCTCGATTTGTATTTTCGAGGCGTCTTGAAATCATATATTGCAACAAATGCACGATAAACGACTTCTCCCATCCGGACTATACCGTCGGTCAGGGAATTTCACCCTGTCGCTTGCGCTTGTGGACTGTCACCACCGGTGAGGACTTGCACCTCGCCTCGAAGTAGTTTCATTATAGCACGGCGTATTCCAAATTGCAATACTTATTTCCGTGTTTTTTCAAAATGTGAAAAATCGTCTTAACTTTTGTCCAATGTCAGTTGCTTTCGTACTTCACAACGTTGTCGCCGTCCGACCAGAGTTTGTCAAGGCAGTACAAAACACGCGTGTCGTCGTTGAAAATGTGCACGATAACCCCGCCGTAGTCCATGACAATCCACCTGCCTTCGCGAGTGCCGTCGACACGAAGCGGTTCGAACCCGTCAACTTTTGACAGTTTTTCGTCGATGTGTTCATAGATGGCTTTCGCCTGCGCGGTGCTTCTTGCCGTCGCGATGACAAAATAGTCCGCAACGATGGTCAGATGCCCGACTTTCATAATGGTGATGTCGATTGCTTTCTTTTCGCTGAGTAATCCGCAAATTCTTTCGGCAAGTTCTTGAGGGTTCATTAAATTCTCCTTATAGCGTTCTGTGATATTTGGTATTAAATGGTATTATCAGTATAATAATTTACCGCTTTTGTTGTCAAAGGATAAACCGCCCTGCCCGTTTCGACAACGTAATCGCGACTGTAAGTCAGGCATTTGATAAATCCCTTTTCAAAATCATTATACACGGCTTTTCGCAAACTTTCAACCCCTTTGAAATCTCTTTCCGACGAAATGAGGTCGGAAACGTAAATAAGTTTTTCAAAAGACGTCATATTTTCGCGCCCGGTGGTGTGGAAGCGAATGGCGTTCAGCAACTCATCGTCCGAAATTTTGAAGTCTTTTTTGACAATTTCCGCACTTACGAACTGGTGCTGTACGGGCGAGCCGATCGAATCGGCAGGAATAAGATTTTTGAGATTTTCGGGCAATTTTTCCTTATCGTACCTCTTCCCGACGTCGTGCAAAAGCCCCGCCAACAACACTTTATTTTCGTCAATCATTAGACAAAAGTTACGATTTAGCGACAGCGCAGTAAGCGCGGTATTCTTGCTGTGCAAAAACCTTTTTTCGTCCAAATACCTTTCCGCCTTGTCAACGTAAGGGAAGAATTTGGAATATAAGTCGTGCGACTTTATATACGCCAAGACTTTTGAATTAAGCCCCGAAACGTCCGCTTTCAACAACAGTCTGTCTCGTATGCTGTGGCTATCGAGCTCGCGCCCGACGTAATCCAAAACACGGATATTCCCCTGCCATTTTTCGTTGAGTTCTTGCGCCTTTTTTCTGGCGTCCGGATACCCCTCGCGATTGAAAACCGCAATCTCAAAACTCCTGACAATATACTCGGGATTATGCCAACTTTCAATCGCCAACAAACTGTCGCCACCGATGACATAAACAAACTTTCCGTACTTGTTTTCGAGCCGTGGCAAATTGTCGGACGAATAATTGACGCCCTCGTTTTTGTTTTCGATATCGTCGATGATAATCTCGGCAGGCACCGTCGAAAACGCCAGACGAGCCATCTCGGCGCGGTCATAAAACGGCGTCTCGGACGCGCTTTTGTGTGGCGGATTTTTGGTGGGTACAACGATAACTCTGTCGGCGCAAAGTTCGTTCACCGCCGACTTCAAAATGTTTATGTGTTCGTCGTGGACGGGATCGAAACTCCCGCCGAAAACTACGTTCTTTATCATATTTATATTGTACCACCTTTTTGGCAGTATGCCAACTGAAGAAACGGGAAAAATTAAACTATGGAATTCTATAAAATCATCGATAATATCACGGCGCGGTTTTTGGTGTTTTTGTTGAACGCAGTGTGGATTCAGTACTTTGTGCGCAACGTTTTGGCGTCCTTAGTCATTGCGTTTTCGCTGACGCTTTTGATGTTTATCGTCGCAAAAAAGGCGATGGAAAAAGTCCCGCACGACAAAATCGACAAATCGGAAATTTACAAATCTTTCGTACTTATGCGCCCCGATGACCTGAAAAAACGCTACTTATCCCTCTCAAACGACGAAAATTTTGTCAAGTGTGCGATGCGGTTTTCAAATGCGTCGATTGACGACGTCGCGTCGGCGTATCGAGAAAGCGACGGCAATCCCGCCACCCTGCTTGTCGGAAATGCCACAAGAAGCGTTTTCGTTTTTGCGTCGTCGCTCGAAACCCCCGTCAAAATCGTGACGAAAAAGGACTTGTACAAACTTTTTAAGGCGAATAACGCCCTTCCCGAAATCAAAACGAAACCCGCCGAAAAACCGCCCCTTAACGCCAAAGAAATTTTGAAAGCGACGTTTTCCCCAAAAAACGCCAAGTACTTTTTGTTTTCCGCGGTGCTACTTTCTTTGACCGCATTTTTCACGCCGTTCAAACTTTACTATGCCATAATGGCAAGTGTGTCGATTGTGTTTTCGCTTGTTTCGACAATCAGAGGAATAAGGGAAAATTAAAAACGCGACGAAAAGTCGCGTTTACATTTTTCAAATGAATTATCGAAAAATCACCGATATTTTTGCGTTATTTTAATGCAATTAAAAATCTTTTGTCATTTTTCTAAAACGGAGATTGCGCTTGCAATCGTCTTTTCGTAGGCTTCCATACCGTATTTATCGACGTCCGTCTTGCTCTTTTCTCCGTGGGTAAGACACCCCGCCCCGCCTATGCAACCGCCGACGCACGCCATGCCCTCGATGAAGTTTGCGTCAAGTCTGCCCTTCGATTTTTGCATAAGCGCGATTTTGCACGCCTCGATGCCGTCGCACGAGGTGGCTTTCAGTTCAAAATCACTGCCGTGTTCAATAAGTCCCTCTTTGACGGCGTCTGCAAGTCCACCGCACCGCGCGAAAATTCGTCCGAAATACGACGCGTTGTCAAGGACACCTTCTTTTAGCGTCGTTAGGTCGATATCACGGCTGTCGAACAACGCTTGCAATTCCTCAAAAGTCATCGCGACGTCAACGTAAGGACGCACTTCTTTCTTTTGTACCTCGGCTTTTTTTGCGGTGCAAGGTCCGATAAACACGACTTTGCAAGGCGCTTCGTGCTCTTTGATATACTTCGCGATCGTTGCCATCGGCGAAAGATTGTGCGACACGAACGGACGCAAATCCTTGAAGTTCTTTTCGATGTAATCGACGAAAGCGGGACAGCACGAACTTGTGAGAAATCCTTTTTCTGCAAGTTCCTTTGACTCGGCATCGGCGACCATATCCGCGCCGAGCGCAGCCTCGACGACGGTATAAAACCCAAGTTCTTTCAACCCCGTGACGACCTGTCCGAGTTTTGCGTAAGTGAACTGGCTGGACACCGACGGCGCAACGACCGCAAACACCTTAAACTTTTTATTGTTTTTACTTTTTTTCAATATATCGACGACGTTGATAATATACGACTTGTCGGTGATCGCGCCGAACGGGCATTGATAGACGCACGCCCCGCACGCGATACATTTTGAGTTATCGATTTTCGCTTCTTTGTCCTGCCCCATCGAGATGGCTTTGACCTTGCACGCGGACTCGCACGGACGGCGATAATTTTGTATTGCGCTGTACGGACAAACCTTTGCGCACGCCCCACACTCTTTGCACTTCGACTTGTCGATATGCGCAACGTGATTATGGTCAAAAGTTATGGCACCGAAGCGACACACGTCCTCACAACGGTGGGCAAGACAGCCCCTGCAAGAGTTGGTCACTTCATATCCGCCCATCGGACATTCGTCGCAAGCGATATCGATGACTTCGATGACGTTGGGGTTTTTCTTGTCCCCGCCCGTCGCGATTTTGACGCGCTCCGTGAGGATTGCCCTTTCCTTATAAACACAGCACCGCATTGTCGGCACTTTGCCGGGAACGATGATTTTCGGAATGTCCAAAATATTGTCCTCAAGCGTGCCTGCCCACGCCTGTTTTGCAACTTCACGCAGTACCTTGTATTTAAGGTACTGCACTTTAGTATCGAATTTTCTCATTAAAAACTAAAAAACCTCTTAAAAATAACTGACTTTTATGCGTTTTCCCATTTGTTTCAGGCACTTTGACAACTCCTCGACGAGGTTCATCTTGATATTGAAATTTATGGGAAGGTCGGGATTTTGGTGCGCGGGATTGACCGCTCGCCCGACGAAAAAGTTGATGTCGGTGGCTTCTTCAAACAGCAGACGCGCAATAAGACACGCGCCGTCGCGTCCGAAGCTCCACTTTTCGTAAAGTTTGTTTTCGCCAAGAGAGTCCTCGGCGTATTCCAGCACTTTACTGACGGTGATAACGCCCTCCGTCACAAGGTCAACGCCTTCGATTTCGGCGATTGGCGGGACATCCCCTCCGTCGTAGTTAATGCTGGCTTTCAGCGGTTTGCCAAGGTATTTCGCGACAATGGACGAAGTCGTGCCACCGCAGACGATATGTTTGCCCTCTTTCGAGAAAAACAACGCCATCATACGGTTTGCGTCGTCGCGATTGGACGGAGGTCCGAAAAGGATATTCATCGGCACGCGCTGTCTGACTTTTATGACGCAAGCGGTGGCGTCGTCGCCGGGTTGCCCGCCGTAAAGCCTCATGCACTCGTCCACCAAAATGGTTGAATAGGTCTTGGCGGTGTAGCCCGCGGGAGCGATTGTTTCCAAAAAGTCGACGATATCGTCCCTTTTCCAGCCGAAGTTGTATTCTCGCCCGATACCCGCATGCGGACAGCCGTCGCTCATAGCGACGAAAATGTCGTTTTCCTGAAGTTTCACGGTGGATTTCAAAATCTTTTTCCCGCCGATATTCATTTCTATCGTGGGATAGTCAAAGTTTTGGTCGTCGCGAATCAGGATAACCTGCGGGTTGTCGTACTGGATAATTTCCGCTTCTTTGTTGTCGACGATATGGATAATCGTGAACGTGGAATACGCCACGCCCCTGACCGAACAAATCGGCAAAGTCGCGGCGATGGTCTCGACGCAGTCCTCGATTGTCAAGCCTTCCGCCATCATCGTCGAGATGATTTTTGACGTCAAAGTGGACAAAATACTTGCCTTGACGCCACTTCCCAACCCGTCGGCAAGCACGATAACCGTCGAATTGTCACCGCTTTCGACGACGTCGACGTGGTCACCGCAAAGTTGCTCGCCAAAATGGTTTATGCTTTTATAGCCGATGTCAACGCACAAGTCATTCATTATCGATTGATTCCTTCAATTTGGTCAGCGCGATTTTGGTTTCCGCCGCGGTCTCGCCGAGGAGCGACGCGATTTCTTGCACGACGCGCATTTGTTTGTCAACGACTTTGTCGGCGATTTCAATGGTCTGGCGTGAAATTTTTTCTTTCTTTTCGCGCTCGGTTTCCTCGTCGGTGACGTCGCGCATTATGCAGATAAGCAGATGATAGGTTGCGTCGTAAACGACGGTTTCTTCAACGTACTTTCCGTATTCGGCAAGATAAACTCGTTGGTCGCGTACGTTGCGTTTTGTGGACAGCACCTGCAAGAACACGCCGGGATCCATAATGCGTACGACGGGTTCGCCCAAAATATCGGACGAGGAGCGCACGTTCATAATCTTTCTTGCGGCGGTGTTGATTTGTTGTACTTCCAGTTTTTCATTCAGAACGAAAAGCCCGTTGGGCGTGTTGTTGACTATGCAATCCGAAAAACTTTCGGCTTTGTCTTTAAGGTACGGCAGACACATCGAAAGTTCCGCCTTGCCCTGCAAAACCGCGATTGCTTTCTCGCGACAAGTGTCGTATCCGCAAGAACCGCAGTTGAGTTCGTCCTCTTTTTTATATTTGCCCATCTCGCGAAGTTCGGCGTTGATTTCCGCCTCGGACGGCATCTTCAACTCGTGGTCGATGGGGATAAAGTGCTTTCTGATTTCAAGGGCTTCGGGTTGATTTACCTCAAAGTCCTTTTTGCCCGCGTACTTCGCGACCGACGTATAGTCTTTCACGGGCGAGCGGTGGTATTTTTCCATGACGGGACCGCCGACGCAACTTCCGATGCACGCCGACATCTCGATGAAACAGTTGTGGACGTTGCCGTTTTCGATATCTTTCAAGCATTCCTTGCAGTTTTCGACGCCGTCCACCGCCATATAGGTGTACTTGTCGTTTTGCAAAGCCATGGTTTTAAGGATACCGCCCGTCGTCGGGAAAAATCTGGCGCGACTTTTTTCGGTGACGTCCAAATCGGGCTCAAGTTCGATGCGGGCTTCTTTCAGCCACTCGGTGAGTTCCTCAAAGGTCAACACTGCGTCGATATAGCCTTCGTAATAATCCGCCTCGTCCTTTTTCGACACGCAGGGACCGACAAACACGACTTTTGCGTTTTTATCGCGCTTTTTAATGTCGCGCGCGTGCGCAAGCATAGGCGACAAAACGTCCGCAAGATACGGAAGCATTTGGGGAAAATATTTTTGTATAAGCAGATTTATTGAATGACAGCACGACGTGATGATGACGTCGCGTTTATCGTCCTCAATCATTCTTTCGTATTCGGTTTTTACGATGGTCGCGCCGATTGCGGTCTCCTCGACGTCGAAAAATCCCAACTTTTTCAGGGCTTTTCTCATACCGCCGATACCGATGTTTTCGTAATTTGCAATGAACGACGGCGCAAGGCTGACGTAAACGGGATCGCCCGTCTGAATAAGGACTTTTGCCTTTTCGACCTCGGACGCAATCTCTTTTGCGTTTTGCGGACACACGACGAAGCACTGTCCGCACAAAATGCACTCATTGCCGATAATGTGCGCCTGATTGCCCGAAAACCTTATGGACTTCACGGGACAATGGCGTATGCATTTGTAGCAGTTTTTGCAGTTTGATTTTTTAAGCGTAAGACAATCGGACATAGCTCCCCCTATTTTTCAAGAAAAAGTCTCGGCGCGACATTATCGCGCCAAAACTCATTGAACGTTTCGGGCGTTACGCCCGTGAATATTTCGTCGTTTACAGTGACGGTAACTCCTTCGCGGTTGCACTTCCCCGCGCAGAAACTTCCACAAAGTATGACTTCATCGTCCAGTTTTTGCTCCTTAACCTTCTTTTCGAACAGCGTCACGATTTCGGGTGCGCCTTTCAGGTGGCAAGAACTGCCGACGCAAATTTGTACGATAACCATTATATCCTCGTCAAAATTTCGTTATTGAAAAATTCATCGACGGTTTCGGGGCTGACCGAAAAGAACTTGTCGCCAACCGTCACCGAGACTCCTTCCTGACAGCGTCCCATACAGAACGTGCCACCGAGTTCGACCTTGTCTTTTATCTTGTTTTCGGCGATGAGGTATTGCAATCTTTCAACGACCTGACGCGAACCTTTGATGTGACAAGAACTTCCGATACATACAACTACTTTTATCATTTTTCCCTTTTTCCCTCCTTTTCACGGTTTATTGATATTCGACAACGTTCACCCAAGACAGCAGGAATTCGCGTTCCTTTTCGTTGCCTTTTACCGATTGCGAAGCCGCAACGATGGGCATCCATTTCTGAACGTATTGTTTTTTGGTATCCGTCTTTTCGCAGAACATATCGAGGTATTCGTTTGCGCCGTCAATATCGCCGTTGAGCCAGAACAAAAGGTAAGTTCTTGCGACGTCGGCGGAGGCGTTGCCCTGCGTTGCGTGCGACCAGTCGATGACGTACGCTTTTCCGTCGTCGCCGATGATGATGTTGGACGGGTTGAAATCACCGTGGCAAAGTTTGTTGTGCTTGGGCATGCCCTCGAGCCTCGTGTGCAAGTCATAGCGAGTTGTCGCGTCGATGTCCGCCTCGGAGATTTTCCTGTTCATTTTGTCCTTCAATTTATTGAGGAGCGGACAGGTTTTGGACTGCACTTCGATTTGCAAATTCACGAAAAGTTCCAGATATTCGTGTTTTTTGTCGGGATTTTCAGCCATAAGTCTGTCCAAAGTTTTGCCTTTGATAAACTCGCTGATGATTGCCCATTTGCCGTCGATGGTTTCCACCGCCTTGACCTTGGGGATATTGAGCCCCGTCTCCTCGACGCGAGCCTGATTCAAAGCCTCGTTCAGGACGTCGGCTTTTTTGAAATCTTTGTCAAAGACTTTGACGCAATTTTCGCCGTCGCGATAAACCGTCTTGTTGGTTCTGACTGCAATTACTCTGTCTAAATCCATACCCTTCTCCCTCTATTTCGATTTTTTATTTTCGTTGTATACTTTTTTGAAGTCGCGAGGATCGACCTTAACGTTCGCTTCCAACTCGACCTCGGGCAACGCCTTTTCGACAAAAGACTTGCCATAGTATGCGTTCAAATACATTTGTTTGATTTCGCTCATCAGCGGATAACGCGGGTTCGCGCCGGTGCATTGATCGTCGAAAGCCTGCTCCACCATCTCGTCCAAACGATTAAGGAAATCTTGCTCGTCGGGGACGTAGTCGCGGATTGTCTTTTTGATGCCGACGCTTGCTTTCAGCCCGTCGATTGCTTTGATGAGGTTTTCAAGTTTTTCCTCGTCGGTGTTTCCGAAAATCCCAAGGTATTCGGCAACTTCGGCGTACCTTCTCAAAGTGTGCGGGTGGTCGTACTGCGGGAACGTGCCCATCTTTGTCGGCACTTCGGACGCATTAAATCTCAACACTTCGTCAATCATCAAAGCGTTTGCGACGCCGTGCGGGAGATGATGGAACGAGCCGAGTTTGTGCGCCATCGAGTGGCATACGCCGAGGAACGCGTTGGCAAAAGCCATGCCCGCCATAGTTGCCGCATTCGCCATTTTTTCGCGAGCGACGACGTCGGATTGACCGTTTTCGTAAGCGCGCGGTAAATATTCGAATATTGTTTTCAGCGATTTCAGCGCAAGACCGTCGGTATAGTCGGTTGCAAGCATCGAAGCATACGCTTCAAGAGCGTGCGTCACTGCGTCGATACCGCTCGCCGCTGTAAGTCCGCGAGGTGCGCTCATGTGGAAATCGGTGTCGATAATCGCCATTTTGGGCAAAAGTTCGTAGTCGGCAAGCGGATATTTCACGCCCGTCTTTTCGTCGGTGATGACCGCAAACGGAGTGACCTCACTGCCCGTGCCCGCAGACGTCGGGATTGCGATGAAATATGCCTTTTCGCCCATCTTCGGGAAGGTGTAAACACGTTTTCTGATGTCCATAAAGCGCATTGCCATATCCATAAAATCGGCTTCGGGGTGCTCGTACATTACCCACATAATCTTGCCGGCGTCCATTGCCGAGCCACCGCCGAGAGCGATGATGCAGTCGGGATTGAAGTCGCGCATTTGCTTTGCACCCTCTTTTGCACAAGCAAGCGTGGGATCGGGTGCGACGTCAAAGAACGTCGTATGGACAATGCCCATTTCGTCCAGTTTATCGCAAATAGGCTTTGTATAGCCGTTGTTGTAAAGGAAACTGTCGGTGACGATGAACGCCCTCTTCTTTCCCATAACCGTCTTTAACTCATCAAGAGCGACGGGTAAACAGCCTTTTTTGATGTATATCTTCTCGGGTGCTCTGAACCACAACATATTTTCTCTCCTTTCCGCAACGGTTTTGATATTGACAAGATGCTTGACGCCGACGTTTTCGCTGACGCTGTTTCCTCCCCAGGTGCCACAGCCCAAAGTGAGCGACGGCGCGAGTTTGAAGTTGTACAAATCACCAATACCACCTTGCGACGAAGGAGTGTTGACAAGCACACGGCAAGTTTTCATACGGCTTTGGAATTCGTCCAGTTTTGCACGTTCCGTGATTTCATTGAGATATATCGACGACGTGTGACCGTAGCCTCCGTCGGCGATGAGTTTTTCTGCTTTTGTAAATGCGTCCTCGATGTCTTTTGCGCGGTACATTGCAAGCACCGGCGAAAGTTTCTCGTGCGCAAATTCTTCGGATATATCGACGCTTTCGACCTCGCCGATCAAAATCTTGGTGCCTTCGGGAACGGTGACGCCCGAAAGTTGCGCGATAGTCACCGCCTTTTGTCCGACGATTTTTGCGTTGAGTGCGCCGTTTATCAATATGGTTTTTCTGACTTTTTCGGTTTCGTCGCGGTCAAGGAAGTAGCAACCTCTTTCCAAAAACTCGCTTCTTACGGCGTCGTATACCTTGTCCAAAACGATGACCGACTGCTCGGACGCGCAAATCATACCGTTGTCGAACGTCTTTGAGTGGATTATCGAGTTGACGGCAAGCACGACGTCCGCGGTGTCGTCGATGATTGCGGGAGTGTTGCCCGCGCCGACGCCCAATGCGGGTTTGCCGGACGAATACGCCGCCTTTACCATGCCGGGACCGCCCGTTGCAAGGATAATGTCAGCTTCTTTCATAATAAGGTTGGTCATTTCAAGCGACGGGACGTCGATCCAACCTATAATGCCCTCGGGTGCGCCTGCCGAAACAGCCGCTTCCAACACGACTTTCGCCGCCTCGATGGTGCAATGTTTTGCGCGGGGGTGCGGACTGATAATGATACCGTTTCTGGTTTTCAATGAAATCAGCGTTTTGAAAATCGCGGTTGACGTGGGATTGGTCGTGGGGATAACCGCCGCGACAAGTCCGACGGGCTCGGCAATCTTTTTGATGCCGTACGCCTTGTCCTCCTCGATGACGCCACAGGTTTTTACGTTGCGATATGCGTTGTAAATGTATTCGGACGCATAGTGGTTTTTGATGACCTTATCTTCGACGATACCCATACCGGTTTCCTCAACCGCCATTTTTGCAAGGGGTATGCGCATTTTGTTGGCGGCGGTAGCAGCAGCCAAAAAGATTTTGTCCACCTGCTCTTCCGAATAGGTTGCAAATTTTCTTTGCGCCTCGCGCACGCTTGCGATTTTTTCGATAAGCGCGTCGACGCAATCGACGACTTTCACTTTGTTTTCCATTTGAAAATCTCCCGTACGTATTTATTTTAACTTTTATACGCGACTTCGGCAAGCATTATTTACCTTTTTTACTTCGTAAACTCAACTTTTCGTCGTCGCCGTCAAACTTTGTTAAATTTCTAACAATCTCTTGACATTGTTAATAATATAACAATCTTTTGCGGTTGTGAAATAGTACTTTTATATAAAGATATATCAAAATAAATATAAGCGTTTTTTTGTATTTTTATCCGCCGAAAATAAAAAACCGATTGTATAAATACAATCGGCTGTTTTTGTATTTTTGCTTTACAGGAATTTCCGCTTTGCTTCGCACAGTTTTGTGATGAAAGTTTTGTCAAGAGCCGTCAAATGATAATCCTTTTTATATATAAGGACATCTTTATACATTTTCGTATTTTCGGAGCACGGCTTCGATGTAAGCCCGTATTTTTCAAGTTTTTCGGTGGGAACAGGCGACACCCACATAAAAGTTTCGTCGTTTTTGGATAAGACGTCGAACTGACTTCCCCTCTCGAACACGAAAATACGGCGGGTTATCTCGCCCTGCAACGCCTCTTTTCTGACCTCTGCCAAAGGAAGCGACGGCACAAACGGATCGGCGTGCGCGATTTCGATATAGTTTTTGAGGTCGGAATACTTGATTTCGTCCAACTCGTTCAACGCGCTTTCCTTCGAGAAAATCAAGACGTAGTGGAATTCGGCGATAAGTTCGTGATTCAGTCCTTTTTGCTCCGCCATTTCCTTGAAGTACTTGTCGTACTGCTCGGCGTAGCGCAAAATCCCGAGTTTATAATCTTTTTCAAGTATATTGTTTATCGCGCGCAAGGCGTTTGTTTCCTTATAAAAGATTTCAAAATTGTCTTCCTTTTCAAGACACTTTGAAAACTCCGCAAAGGCGTTTGAAATATAACTTGCGCGGGGCACCGAAATCGAAAAGGACTTTTTCTCGTCCCGCTCGCCCTTGAAGGCGTTTTCGACCTCGTTAATTTGGCGCAAAATGGTTTTTCCGTATTCGATAAGTCTTTCGCCGTCGGGCGTGAGCGTCATGCCCTTGGAATTTCTGTCAAAAATCGTGATGCCCAAGTCTTTTTCCAGCTCCTTTATGGCGCGGGAAAGGTTGGGTTGCGCAATGTACAACTCCTCCGCCGCCCTTGAAATCGAGCCGATTTTTGCCACTTCAACCGCATATTTCAAATATTGTATGTTCACAATTCCACCTCACACAACCGATTATATATCCATACGATAAAAATAAACTTAAAATCCATAAAAAAGTACGGCGATTAAACCGTACTTTTCTTTGTTATCCGCGCAATTTTCTTACGGTCACAAGCCTGTTCAGCGCAACGATATAAGCCGCTACGCGGAAAGAACAGTTGTATTTTTCGCGGGCTTCGTACACGTCGTTGAACGCGCTGACGATTTGACGCTTGAGTTTTGCGTTGACGTCGTCCTCTTCCCAATAAAAGTTTTGCAGGTTCTGTACCCATTCGAAGTAACTGACGATGACACCGCCACTGTTGCTCAGAATATCGGGCAGGACGTCGATGCCCCTGTTTTTCAAAATTTCGTCCGCTTCGACGGAAGTAGGTCCGTTGGCTGCCTCGATGACGATGCGAGCATTGATTCTATCGGCGTTTTCGACGGTGATTTGGTTTTCGAGTGCGGCGGGAATAAGCACGTTGCACGGAAGTTCCAAAAGTTCGGCATTAGTAATCTTTTTGTAGTCGCCTTTGTAGCCTTCCAACAGGTTTTTGCCACTGTCGAGATAGTTGTAAATATCCTCGATATCCAGTCCGTTTTCGTTGTAGATTGCGCAACTGACGTCGGAAACAGCGATTATCTTTGCGCCCTCTTTTGCAAGTAATCTTGCGCTGATACTGCCGACGTTGCCCATGCCTTGCACGACGATTTTGCAATCTTCGGGCTTGACGTTGCGTTTTTTCATCATTTCGAGAGTGACAAAGCATACACCGCGACCGGTTGCCTCGTTTCTGCCCTTCGATCCGCCGATTTCAATCGACTTTCCGGTGACGACGCCGAAAGCGCTTTCGCCCTTCAACTTGCAATATTCGTCAACCATCCAGTCCATGGTCTGCGCGTTCGTTCCTACGTCGGGAGCGGGAATATCGGTGTTCGGCGAGATGATCGGCGCGATTTTGTCAAGATAGGTGCGCGTAAGACGCTCCAATTCCCCGTCGCTCATTTCGCGAGGACGACAGACGATACCGCCTTTTCCGCCACCGTAAGGTATCGCGGCAACGGCACATTTGAAAGTCATCCAACCTGCAAGCGCGCGCACCTCGTCGATATTGACGTTTTGATGATATCTGACGCCACCTTTTGCAGGACCGCGAAGCGTGCTGTGCTGTACGCGGAATCCTTCAAAAACTTTCAGCGAGCCGTCATCCATGCGAACGGGAAGGGATACTTTCAGTTCGCGCTCGGGGTACTTTAAGGTAAGATAATCCTCTTCCTTGACGCCCATGACGGTGGCTGCTTTGTCCATAACGGCAATGAAGTTGTCGAACGGATTGTATTTTGTCATATATGTTTGCCTCCAAACAAAAAAATTTTTTTCGAAATTATTATAATCGACGACGGTCATAATTGCAACTATTTTTTTTGTAATAAATTATACTGCCGTCCAAAATTGTACCTGTGTCTAATTTATTGTTTTACAGTTGTCGCAATTTCGTCAGTTTTCAAAGTACTTCAACATCATAAGCGCATCGTCGAATACGGGCGCGTCGGTTTTTTCGAGCGCGGACTTTGCGTTGTGTCCGCGAGCAATGGTCACCGCGTCGATTCCCATCACTTTCGCAACCTCGACGTCGTGCGCCGTGTCGCCTATCATAACCGCCCTTTTTTTGTCGATTTCCTTGTGATTTTCCAGCCATTTTTTGGCGATTTCCGCCTTGCCGACGGCATATATATCGTCGTTGGCGATGACGTCGTCAAAGTACTGCATAGCGTCGATTTCCGTCACCCATTTTATGAGGTCTTTTTTTTCGGACGCGGTCAGCATAATTTGTTTTATTCCCTGCTCCTTAAAAGTACAGAGTACTTTTAACACGTCGGGAAAAATCTTTGCCTTTCTGCAATTGACGTCGTATCGCGCAATGTACTTGTGCGCCAGAACGTCGAACGGCACTTTGTCAAAATCGAAGCCCGCTTCCCTGTAATAATCGATGATTGGAAAGCGGAATACTTTGTGATAATCGGCGCGCGTCGAAAATGTCGACACGTCGCACTCTTTAAGGAGCGAATTTACCGTTTCGATGCAGATATCGACGTCGTCGATTATCGTGCCGTTCCAATCCCAGAAAATTACGTCGTATTTCATAAATTATGCCCGTATTATTAGGTTATTTATATACAATAAATTTTGTTAAAAGTTACAGCTGTCGGGGTGACTGCCAAGACGCCCGATTTCCGAAATGCCGTCCAGCAATTTCACGTCGCTTTCCGACAACGAAAAATCGAAAACGTCAAAGTTTTCCTCGATTCTTTCAGGTGTGACCGACTTCGGCAAAGGTATTACGCCCTTTTCCATACACCAGCGAATAAGCACCTCGGACGGAGTCTTTTGATGGCGGTTTGCCACCTCTTTTACGGCGGGAATTTCAAAGGCTTTGCCCTTTGCGATGGGTGCCCACGCCTCGACGACTATACCGCGCTTTTGGCAGTATTCAACAACACTTTCTTCGGGATATCCGACGTGCATTTCGATTTGGTCAACCATCGGGCAAATATTGCAATTATTCAGCAAAAAGTCAAGGTGCCTTTCCTGAAAATTGCTGACGCCGATACTTCTTATCGCCTTTTCGTCATAGAGCCTTTCAAAGGCTTTCCACGTTTCTTTTATGGTTTTTTCCCAATCGTCGCGGTGCGCGAGCGGTATGGGCCAGTGGATAAGATACAAGTCGATATAGTCCCCGCCAAGGTATCCGAGCGACCTTTCAAACGCGCGCAACGTGTTGTCGTATCCTTGGTCGTCGTTCCAAAGTTTTGTGGTGACGAAAATGTCATTTCGACAGACATCACTGTCAGTTATGCCGTCTTTGACGCTTTTTTCGTTGCCGTAAAACGATGCCGTATCGATAAGCCGATAGCCGATTTCCAGTGCTTTTTTGACTCCCTCGACGCAGGTATTTCCCGCGGGAGTTTTGTACGTTCCGTAGCCTATTGACGGAATTTTTACGCCGTTTAACAAAGTTTTGTATTCCATTTTTCACCTCGTAAACCTATTTTACAATATGTTTACGCATTTTACAATGATTTTTTCGGCAAAATTTACGTCTTACGCACTCCTAAACCCTGTCCGCATAATTTTCGATAATATAATCCATATCTTTGTCGCCACGTCCCGAAAGATTGACCAGGATACTTCCCGTACCCATTTCTTTTGCAAGTTTCATGGCATAAGCGACCGCATGCGAACTTTCGATGGCGGGAATTATTCCTTCGAGCCTCGACAGTTTGAAAAACGCGTCCACCGCCTCGTCGTCGCTTGCCGTTGCGTATTCGACGCGTCCGACGTCCTTCAAAAACGCGTGTTCGGGACCTGCCGACGGATAATCGAGACCGCTTGCAATCGAATATACGGGTGCGGGCTCGCCGTTTTCGTCTTTCAGCATAATGCTGTTGAAGCCGTGCATAACGCCCTCTTCGCCGTAAGTCAGACTTGCCGCGTTGTCGCCGATTTTTTCACCGCGCCCCATAGGCTCGACGCCGACAAGACGCACGGGATCGTTCAAAAATGCGTCAAACATTCCGATGCTGTTGCTACCGCCCCCGACGCATGCGCAAACGACGTCGGGAAGTTCCCCCGTCATTTCGACAAACTGGTCGCGAGCCTCTTTTCCAACGACAAGCTGAAAATCTCTGACCATCATCGGGAACGGGTGCGGACCGACCGCACTGCCTATGCAATAAATCGCGTCGTTGTATTCATGAAGATACGCTTCAAACGCCGCGTCGACGGCTTCTTTCAGCGTTTTCAACCCCTTTGTGACCGTTATCACGTTTGCGCCCAAAATTTTCATGCGGGCAACGTTCGGAGCCTGCTTTTTCACGTCAACTTCGCCCATATAAATGTCGCATTTCAGTCCGAAATACGCGGCAGCCGTCGCAAGAGCGACGCCGTGTTGCCCGGCTCCTGTTTCGGCGATGAGTTTTTTCTTGCCCATAAACGACGCCAAAAGTCCCTCGCCCATACAATGGTTGAGTTTGTGCGCGCCGGTATGGTTCAAGTCCTCGCGTTTAAGGTAAATTTGGCATTTGCCGACGCTTCTTGACAGCCTGTCGCAGTGATAAACGGGCGTCGGTCTGCCCTGAAATTCCTTGCGGATACGCCTGAGCTCCTGTATAAACTTCGACGATTTGCAAATGGTCTGATAGGCGTCGTTGATTTCGCTGAAAGCGGGCTTCAACTCGTCGGGAAGATACGCCCCGCCGTAGCGACCGAAGTAACCGTTTTTATCGGGATAATGTTTCAAAAAAGTTGCAAAATTTATATTATTATTTTCCATAATGACCTCCGATTTTTTTATTTTGAATAAATCTGCATAAAAAAGTCCGCTTGCAAGCAAACGGAATTATACACGCCATCGGAAGTCCAAAAAATATGCGAAAAACTCGTCGGCGACCGCCGACAATATTAACCTTTTCATACTATTCTACTCTCATCTCATCTAATCTTGCGTTTCAAACGCCTAATTGATAACTATACTAATATAATCTATGCGATTTGTCAACGATTTTGCGCACGCTTTAATGCGATAAAGTTTCGCAAAAACCCTTTTTAATTATTAAATATTACTCTTTATATAACGTAATTATCATATTTATGTTTACGCACGCGGTTTTTTGTGCTAAAATACCACTTGGAAATTATGTTTAAGTTGACCAAATATTTATCGGGATATCGCGCAAAAACGGTCATCGGTCCGTTTTTCAAACTATTTGAGGCGGTTTTTGAACTCATCACACCGCTTGTTGTCGCGTGGGTTATCGACACCGCTATCCCTCGTGGCAGAACCGGGGATTATTCGGGACTTTGGATCGGTGGCGGAATCATCATTGCGCTGGGCGTGCTGGGGCTTTTGTTCACGATGGTTGCGCAATATTTTGCCAGTCGCGCGTCTGCGGGCTTCGGCACGAACCTTCGTCGCGAACTTTATCATCATATCAACACGTTTTCTTATTCCGAACTCGACAAATTTTCAACAACTTCGCTCATCACGAGGCTGACTTCCGACGTCAATCAGGCGCAACAGGCGGTGGCAATGTTCATACGTCTTATTTTGCGTGCGCCTTTTATATCGGTCGGCGCAATCGTGATGGCGATGATAATAAACCTGAAAATCTCGCTCGTATTCGTCGTATCCGCGCTTTTGATAGGTCTTTCATTGTGGCTTATTATGTCGCTGACAATGCCGAAATACAAGCATGTTCAGGAAAAACTTGACGACGTCACGAGGCTTACAAAAGAAAATCTGACGGGTGCGCGCGTCGTGCGTGCATTCGACGCCGAATCGCGCGAAATTTCACGCTTCGACTCAGCGTCGGACGTCTTATCCAAAGCGTCGATAAAAGTCAGCGCGCTGTCCGCCCTTTTGAATCCGCTGACCTACGCCGTCTTAAATATCGGCGTCATTTGCTTACTTTATTTCGGCGGAAAATCGGTAAGTCTCGGCAACCTTACGCAAGGCGAAGTCATCGCGCTTGTCAACTATATGTCGCAGATTTTGACGGCTATGGTGATGTTTGCCAACCTTTTGGTCATCTTCACCAAAGCGTCGGCGTCGGCGTCCCGCATCAACGAGGTTTTTGCAGTCACGACGTCGATGGAAGAAGGCGCGGGCGCAACTCCCGACTTCTCTGCCCCCGCAATCGAACTTAACGACGTAAGTTTCACTTATTCCCTCAACAGCGCGCCGTCGCTTTCGGACGCGAACGTCACCATCGAAAAAGGTATGAGCGTCGGCATTTTGGGAGGTACCGGCAGTGGCAAAACCACCCTCGTCAACCTCATCACCCGCCTTTACGACGTGTCAGCGGGCGAGGTCAAAATATTTGGCAACAACGTGAAAAATTATAATAATGCCGAGCTTTATTCGCTGTTCGGCGTCGCCCCGCAAAACGCCGTCCTTTTTGAAGGCACGATACGCGACAATATCCGCTGGGGCAAAGAGGACGCCACCGACGAGGAAATCGAAAAAGCCCTTGAAATTTCTCAGTCCAAAGAATTTGTCGACAACCTCGAAAAGGGGCTCGATACGTTTATAAACCAAGGCGGGAAAAATCTGTCTGGCGGTCAAAGACAACGCCTGACCATTGCCCGCGCCCTTGTTTCAAATCCCGAAATCCTTATTCTGGACGACAGTTCGAGCGCGCTGGACTTTGCAACGGACGCAAAACTTCGCAAGGCTTTGGCGGACTTGAAATCCTCCCGACAACTCACGTCGGTTACGGTGTCGCAACGCGCGACAAGCATCAAATATTCAGACCTTATCATCGTCTTGGACAACGGCAAAATCGTAGGTCTCGGCACGCACGACAGCCTTATTTCATCGTGCGACGTTTACCGCGAAATCTGTCTTTCGCAAAACAAGGGGGACGAAAATGAGTAAAGTGAAAAAGAAAACCGATTTCAAAGCAGTCGGGAAACTGTTGCGCTTTGCAAAACCGTACGTTCCCATAATTTTGCTTGCCCTGTTCTTCTCGATTTTGCAGATTATCGCAACCCTTCTTGCACCCGTCGTCATCGGAAAAACGGTGGACTATATCATTGGCAAAGACAACGTCAATTTCGAGGTGATTTTGAAAAACGCGGGGATACTCGGCGGGCTTATCGTCGTCGTATTCGTGTTCCAATATCTCAGTTCGTTGTGCATAAATTTCGTGTCGTTTCGGACCATTCGCGATTTGCGTCGCGTGGCTTTTGAAAAACTGAACGACGTACCCTTGTCATATATCGACAACCACTCGCACGGGGACCTTATGTCGCGCGTCGGCAACGACGTCGACCAAATCTCGGACGGGCTTATACAAGGATTTTCGCAGTTGTTCAGCGGAATCGTGACGATAATCGGCACGCTTATATTCATGCTGACCTACAACTGGCTTATCGCGCTTATCGTCGTCGTGCTGACACCGCTTTCGCTGTTTGTGGCGTACTTTATCGCAAAAGGCTGTCACGACTCCTTTGCCCTGCAAGCCGAAAAACGTGGCGAACTGTCGGGGCTTGTCACCGAAATGACGTCAAATCAGCGCATTGTCAAACTTTTCGGCTACGAAAAACGCGCCGAAGACAGGTTTGCCGTTATCAATCACGACTTGAAAATCTCAGGTCAAAACGCCGCGTTCTTCTCGGCATTGGTCAACCCCAGCACCCGCTTTGTCAACAACATTATTTACACCGTCGTTTGCATTTTGGGCGCGTGGCTGGTCATCAAAGGACAAGGCGTACTCGGTATGGGCGCGTTCACCGTCGGCGGACTGTCGTGCGTGCTTTCATACGCCATTCAATACACAAAACCTTTCAACGAAATCACGGGCGTCGTGACCGAACTTCAGACGGCAACCGCCGCCGCAAATCGTGTTTTTGAACTTTTGGAAACCGAAAATCAATCGTCGGACGAGGGCTTCCCCGACCTCGAAAACGTCCAGGGAAATATCGAAATCGACAACGTTTATTTCTCGTACGTTCAGTCTAATCCGCTTATTCAGGGCTTTTCGCTGTCGGTGAAAAACGGCAAGCGTATCGCAATTGTAGGTCCCACGGGGTGCGGAAAAACCACGCTCATCAACCTTTTGATGCGCTTTTACGATCCCGACAGCGGGACGATATCCGTAGACGGCAAAAATACGAAAGAGGTCACCCGTCGCTCCCTCCGTCTTAACTACGGCATGGTCTTGCAGGACACTTGGTTGAAGCACGCCACCGTCAAGGAAAATATCGCCTACGGCAAGCCCGACGCCACCGACGAGGAAATCGTCCGCGCCACCAAATCCGCGCATATCCACAACTTTATCATGCAACTTGAAAACGGCTACGACACCGTGCTCGGCGACAACGGCGGTAACGTGTCGCAAGGTCAAAAACAGTTGCTGTGTATCGCGCGCGTTATGCTCACCCACCCGCCCATGCTCATTCTGGACGAGGCAACCTCGTCAATCGACACCCGTACCGAACTCAAAATTCAGCAGGCTTTTGAGGTGCTGATGAAAGGCAAAACGTCGTTTATCGTCGCACACCGCCTGTCCACCATCAAAAACGCCGACCTTATCCTTGTGATGAACAAAGGCAACGTCATCGAGAAAGGCACGCATGCGGAACTTATCGAAAAGCACGGGTTTTATTACAATTTGTACAACTCGCAATTCGAGCATTAAAAAAACTCCCGACAATTCGTCGGGATTTTTATTGCAATAAGTCGAAAATTCATCGCGCCAACGGCTCATCGCTTCATCGTTTTCATAAGGTTCGTTCCCACGAGATTCTCACGGCATCGCTATGCGATGCCTCAGAATGACAGATGAGAGGAACGTCACTCTTCGCTCGTAACGACAAAGAGAATATTCCACTTTATGCGTCTGGCATAACGGTGATTTCTTCCTCTTCTTCAGTTTTTTGGAATTTCTTTTTCCACACGACGTACAGCACCACCCCGCACGACGCCGAAATCACGTCGGTTATCGGCTGGCACGCGACTATGCCATAGACGGGAATAAGCACGTTCATAAGATACATCAGCGGAATATCCACAATACCCTTTCTTATTATCGACAGCACAAATGCTCTGCCCTTTGCGCCGATGGCTTGGAAATATGACACCAGCATAAACGTGATCGCCATAAACGGAAGCGACGCGCAGTGCAGGCGCAAAAACTTTTCGCCATAAGTCACGGTCAGTGCGTCTGTGACAAACGCTTTTGTGAGCGCGCCCGCCAAGGACTCCACGACGATAAGGACAAGCACGGCAAGCCCCACGCAGTACGCCATCGACAGTTTCAACGTCTTTTTCATTTTGTCATAGCGTTTCGCGCCGTTGTTGTAGGCGATGAGCGGAGCGGCACCTTGCGCCAGTCCCGTAATCATACCAAATGGTACCGCGTCGATTTTTTTCGTGATGCCGATTGACGCTTCTGCAGTCTCGCCGTAGCCGATCATCAGCGAGTTAAGCACCAAATTCGACACCGCGGACAACATTGTTTGTAGCGCGGACGGAAGCCCCGTAAACAGTACGTTTTTGGCGATTTTTTCCCTGATTGCCGACACCGCTTTCTTTGGCGAAAAGGACACAAACGTCTTTTTTCTTATCGCGAAAAGCAGTATCAAAAAGTAAAGCGTGGTGACGCAGTTGGAAATGAGCGTTGCGATTGCCGCGCCCTTTATATGCAAGTTCAAGCCGAACGGCAGGACGAAAAACGGATCCAAAATAATGTTCAGTACCCCGCCGAGCGATAGCCCGAGCCCCGCATGCAACGAGTAGCCCTCGCCCCGTATTGCATTCGCCACAACCATATTAAAAACGGCGGGTATCGCGCCGTAAACGACGACGAAATCAAGATAGATAGAAGCGTGCGCGTTCAAATATTCGGTGGAGCGCAACAACCCCAAAAACGGCGTTCTCCACACGCCCACGATAAGCGACAAAATCCCTGCGATAATTATCCCGCCCCATATCGAAAACGCCGACGCGCGCTTTGCTTTGTCGTGCTCTCTTGCGCCAAGATAGTTTGATATGCAGGTGCCCGCGCCTATGCCGAAAAGATTTCCGAGCGCGGTCATAAAAAGTTGTACGGGAAAAATAATCGACAACGCCGCCAGTTGGTAAGAATCGTTGAGTTTCCCAACCCAGAACGTGTCGGCAAGATTGTAAATGGTGGTGATAAGTTGGCTGACAATCGTCGGAAGCGCCAGCCTTAAAATCGCGACTTTGATATTATCGCTTTCAAAAATGAGATCTTTTGACTTCGATTTGAACCTGCTCATATACCCACCGAGTCTATTATATATTAAAACCCGCAAAATGGGCAAACGATTTCAAAAAAACTCAGCAGGTTTCCGATTTTATAATTACCGTGAAAAATTGCGTCAAATAAGTTGCAAAATTTCAATTTATTTGATATATTATAGTAGTCGCTGTAAACGACGGCGCAATACGGTACTCTTGCGGGAGTGATTCAGTGGTAGAATGCCACCTTGCCAAGGTGGAAGTCGCGGGTCCGAATCCCGTCTCCCGCTC
>CAKQMI010000003.1 GCA_934254835.1 uncultured Clostridia bacterium
TCAAACGGCATAGACGATACGTCGCCATAAACAATATCACACTTGCCTTGCTTGATTGCGATAGCGTTTAGTTTTTTCGATTCCTCTACGCTGATCTTAGAATAGTCTATTCCTGTCACGTGTCCGTTTGTACATTTTGCTAGCCAGTTGGCAATATTTGCCCCACCTCCACAACCGATATCCAATACTTTGGCGTCCGACTTTGCGTAAATTTTAGTAAAGCCCCACTTTGCCAACTTACTATGACCGCTGTTCATCATTTTCACCATTATTTTTCCGCCGAAACCCTGGGGTTTCCGTGTGTTTTCAAAAAAGCTCATATTTACCTCCAATTATTAACTATGCGGTTATTTTTTTCGTAGTATAAATTATCACCTAATCGCTGCCCGCATTACCGTATTTGTGATTGGTCTTATTTCAATATTATTTTTGTTTTTGTTTTTTTTGCCTTGCTATCAGAAAAATAGCAACTCCTCCGCCACCAACGATAACTACCGCTACAATTAACCCTATTATTAATGACATATCATTTCCCCTCATAAGTACATATAAAGTTTAACATATTATAGCATATCCTTACAAATTATTCAATCCTTTAATCTATACATTCCTTCGTTAGCCATGTCTGCTGCGTGCAGGGGCACACGGAGTGTGCAGACAATGCGTCGCATTGTCACAAGTCCTGTTGCAAACCAAGATATGAAAAAACGAACCGAATATCTCGGTTCGTTTTTGTTAGTTTTGGTGCGGACAACAGGACTTGTAGTGAGCGAAGCGAGCGTAATAGCGGAACGGGCGAATTTATTCGCGGAAGTGATCGTCTACGCTAAACAAATTGCGCTTGCGCGCTAATGCTTTGCATTTGACACTTCGTGTCCATTTGTTTGCTATGTCCGCTTCGCTCGATTTTCGCAAATGCAAGCGATTGCTTCTCTCTTCGCTTGCGGTCAGCTGCACAGCGTGCAGGGGCACACGGAGTGTGCAGACAATGCACTGCATTGTCACAAGTCCTGTTGCAAACTAAGATATAAAAAAACGAACCGAAATTGTTCGGTTCGTTTTATTCTTGTATGGTGCGGACAACAGGACTTGAACCTGCACAGTCTTGCGACCATAAGAACCTGAATCTTACGCGTCTGCCAATTCCGCCATGTCCGCACAACGTGAAAATAATAGCCTAAACGGCGCATAAAGTCAAGTATTTGAAGCGAAAATGATTTATGCGGTGATGAGAGCGTGGGCGATGCGGTTGACGTCGGTGTTGTCGATATTCTTCGGAATGATATTTTTAAGCTCCGTCGTGCCGAGCCTGCTGACGTAAATAAAGTACTTGACGTCGCGTTTGGTATGTGTTGGCGACGTATAAAGTTTATTGGTGACGTCGTCTTTTGTTGCGCCCTCTTTATATTTCAATCCGCCGGTTTCGTGGTCGGCTGTGACGATGATGGCGCAGTCTTTGCCGTCCAAGAACTCGCGCGCGCACTTAATGGACGCGTCGAAATTTCTGAGGTACTCGACCATCGGCACGATATCGTTTTTGTGACTTTTCTTGTCGATATGCGCGCCCTCGATCATCAAAAAGTAGCCTTTGTCCGCAAATCTTTCTTCCATAAATTTAAGCGCGAACTTGGTGCACATCTCAAGAGTGGGGGTATTTGCCGTGCCGTCGGACGCTTCAAGCGACGAAAACGACATAATCAATTTGTCGCCCGAAAAGCCCGCGTCGACCTCGTCGAAACTCGTTGCGAACGTAAAGCCTTTGTTTTCGAACCGAGTCTTATATTTTTGATAAGTGTCCTTGCCCGCGCCGAGGTAAAGGTCGACATAGTCGTTGATTTGCCCCTCGATAATCGCCGACGTATCGCCCCTGTTGTTTGCGTGAGACGAGAAGCTGGCGGGGGTGGCACCGCTCAAACTATCGGTGGTCACGATACCGACGCCCATTCCCCTTTGTTTTGCGTATTCGGCGATACTCTGCACGTTTTTTCCGCCGTGGCGCGCGACCTCGCCGTTGTTGAATTTCTTTCCTGTGGCAAGTGCGCTACCCGCCGCCGCGCTGTCGGTGGGAAGTCCGACGTTATTTGAAAAAGTCGATACGAACCCGTCAACGCCGAGCGAGCGCATAAAGGTTTGTTCGCCATAGTACGCCTCGGTATTTTTGATATGGTTTTCGCCCATGCCGTCGCCGATGAACATAATCGTTCGGCTTGCAAGCCCGTTGAGCGCGGAGAAATCGATTTTTTCAAGTTTGCTTTGACGACTAAGCCCGACGCCCATAAACGCCAGCGACACGGCAAGTATCGTGACGAGAACGACGGACAAAGCACTTAACAGCACTTTTCTTTTCTTCAGTCTTTTCAGATTGTTATCTTTCTTCATATTAACTCCCTTTTGTGTCATCTTGATTTATTTGAAAGTTTTTTGCAAGTCGGACAGGATTTTTTCGGACGTAACCGCAATATCTTTCAGCGAGCCTTCCTCAAAAGGCGACTTAAGCCCCGCAAATTTTACAAGGTCGGTGAACACGAAAGAGCCACCTCTTGTCGCGTGTTCAAGATACGCCTTGAACGCCTTGTCGTAGTCCTTTTGCGACTCCTCCAAAAACTCGATTGCGATGGTTTGCGCAAGGCAGTAATCGATGTAATAGAACGGGCTTTCAAAGATATGGTTTTGATACTGCCATCTCGTACCCTTTGAAAGATACGGCACGTCGTCGGCGTCCATCCACGGACGGAATTCGCGCTCGAGATTGAGCCAAACTTCGTCGCGCTCCTTTGGCGTCATATCGGGATTTTCATACACTATATGCTGGAAGTAATCGACGATTGTTCCGTACGGAATGAAGGTTAAAGCGTCAAAAAGGTGCTTATAACGGTACTTATTGGCATCTTCGCCAAAAAACTTCTCGGTATATTTCCAAGCGAAAAACTCCATCGACATACTGTGCGTTTCGGCAGTTTCCATACCGCCAAGCCCCAACTCGTACGGCACAACGGGCTCCGACATATAGTAGGCAAAAGCGTGTCCCGCCTCGTGCGTCACGACATCAACATCGGCGGTCGTGCCGTTGAAGTTGGCAAAGATAAACGGCTGATGATATTTATCGAAACTCGTCATATATCCGCCCGTCCACTTGCCCTCACGCGTGAAGACGTCGAATGCGTCGGTTTCCATCATCATATTCATAAACGCGCCTGTTTCGGGACTCATATCCTCGTACATTTCGCGCCCCGCCTCGAGTATTCCTTTTTCGTCAAGGGCGGGCTTGGGATCTTTCAAAAAATAGGTGTCGTTGTCGTAAATGCGCATGTGGTCGATATTCAGTTTTTCGGCAACCTGCTTTTTGAGGCGCGTCACTACGGGCACGATATCCTTTTTGACGTTTTCGCGGAAGACCTTGACCATATTTTCGTCGTAGCAGAGCCTGCCCATTGTGTAATAGCCGAGCTCGACGTAGTTTTTGTAGCCCATCTTTTTTGCCATAAGGTCGCGGTTTTTGACCATTCTGTCGAAGACGTCGTCCAAAAAGTCGCTGTGTTTTTCAAGGGTGAGTCCGAGCGCGACATAGGCTTCTTTTCGGGTTGCCCTGTCGCTGTCTTGCATAAACTTTCTGAGTTCGCCAAGCGTTATGTCATGTCCGCGGAAGTTATAAGTGCACTCGGACACGAACTTTGCGTATTCCGTGACAAGGGCGTTGTCCTTTTGCATTTCCGCAACGATGGCGTCGCTTGCCGACTTCTTTTGCACCTCGAACTGCCTGATGATGACGGGATTTATTTTGGTTTTGAGTTCCTCCAAAAATTTGCTTTCCAACACGGCGTCGGCGTATTTCAAAAAAGTGACCTGCACCACGGGCGATTTCTCGTCGTAGTAGTCCTTTTCTTTGTTGTAAAACTCGTCCTTCGTGTTGAGCGTGAAACGCGCGTTTGCAAGCGACGACTCGGTATAAAAATCGCACAGGGCGGAATTGACGGATTTTCTTGCGTCCAAAACGTCGTCGACGGATTTTGCGGATTTGATTTTTTCAACCGCTTTCTCGATAACGCCACAAACTTCCTCGGCGTTCGCCCTCTTGTAAGGAATCTCGGATACTTTCATTCTTTGCATAAATACTCCTTTGCGCGAAAACGCGCGCTACCGTTAAATTGTAGCACGCGCCCGTGAAAATTTCAATATAATTTTTAATTTAAGAATTAAAACGTGATTGTGACCTCGTATTCAAAGGTTTCGCCCGCAGGCAAAGTGTTGATGAGCAATTTGTTTTTCAGTTCCCTGTCGCAATCGACGGTGTCGGGAAGCCCCCACCATGCCTCGACGCAGGCGTATTTGCCCATTTTGTTGTTCGACCAAATCGCAAGTACGGGAACGTTGCCGATGTCGAACTCGATTTTTTTGCCGTCACGGCGCAACAGCGTGACCTTTTTGGCATTGTTTTTCGTGACGACGGCGTCATGCGCGAAAGTCGATTTATCAAGGGGCATTTTGTTGGTGAACTCCGACTTCTTTTCGCCCTTGACAAGGTGCAAATCGTCGTCGAATTCGTATTCTTCCAAAAGTTTGTCGGTGTCGATTAAGACGTAGTTTCCGCTCACGTCGCAGGTGTCGTCGGTTTCGTCGCCGACAAGCGCCCACCCAAAGTGCGTGCCAAGCCCGAACGGCATATCGACGTCGCCCTCGTTTTTGACGGTGTAAGTTATTTTCAGGCTGTTGCCTACAAGCGCGTATCTGACCTTGAAATCAAAGTCGAAGGGATATTGTTTTTTCGTTTCTTCGGTGGACTTGAAATCCATAACGAGCGTGTCGCCGGTGTTGCTTTCCGCCGTGAAAACGTTGTAGCGGGCAAGACCGTGGTTTTTCATTTCGTAGCGTTGCCCGTTCACGGTGTACCAGCCGTCTTTCAGGCGCGCGACGAACGGGAAAATAACGATGTCTTTCGACTTCCACGATTTCTCACTGCCCTGCCAAAGATATTCTTCACCGCGATATTTCACGCTGTCCAGAAGACTTCCGTTTTCGTTGACTGTCACGTCTAAGATGCCGTTTGTGATGTTTTGCATAATGTTTACCTCTTATCTTAATTGTTTATTCAAAAGTCGAAATTCGACGTATTGTAGATGGTTGCGACCGAAGTTTTTTCGGATTTTTTCTTGCCCCTGTTCGTGACGATAGTCCAGGAAATAAAGGGCGGATATTTGGCGCGTTTTTTCGCGCTTCTCGGAATTCCCAAAATATTGCACAGTAGAAAATCCGGCTTGAAATCAAGCGTGGGCATTTTCGGTTTGAAGCAAGAAAACGCAATCGTATAGCCTTTATCCTTGAAATATTTTCCCGCCTTTTCGTTGAAGCCTATGTACATATATTTGCCGGAATAGGACTTTAACTCCTCAATAAGTGCGTCACAAAGTGCGATTTCGTTATCTTTGCACTTCAACTCAATCAAAATCGGGGTGCGCCCGCCAACTGCCGAAAGCACCTCTTTCAGCGTAGGAATTGTGTGCGACGTGCCTTTCAGTTTAAGCGCGGTGAGTTCACTTTCCGTCATCTCCTCGACGTTGCCTTTTACCCCGCACATCCTAAGTGTCGTGTGGTCGTGGAACACCACGAGTTTGTTGTCCTTTGTCAGGTGCACGTCGATTTCGAGCCCCAGCCCTTTGTCAGCGGCAAGTCTTATTGCCTCCAACGAATTTTCGGGAAGTTTTTTGTCGTAGCACCCGCGATGGGCATAGTCTTTTACACCGCCCAAAATGTCAATTGCGCTCATAATTCATCGTCCTTTCAATTATTTCTTTCGCCCGATTATGAAGGGTTTCGAGCGAGCCGTCGTTCATCACGAAAAAGTCGGCGCGTTTTTTCCTTTCGTCGTCGGTGGTTTGGTTTTTTATGATACTTTTCGCCATATCTTTTGATATCCCGCGCGTGTCGCAAATTCGTCTTATCCTCTCGTCTTCGGGCGCGGTCACGACGACAATCTTGTCAAACAAATCCGTCATTCCGCTTTCAAACAGCAACGGGACTTCGACGACGGCGTCCCCCGAGATTTCCTCGATTTTTTTGCGGATTTCGGGGTGCGACAGGTTTTCGAGTTTTTTCTTGTTTTCCTCGTCCGAAAACACCGCCGTGCGCAAAATCGACTTGTCAACCTTGCCGTATTTCACCGCAAACGGGAAAACGCAGGCAAGTTTTTTTACGTAGTTTTCGTCGGACAGCAAGTCGGCGTTGATTTCGTCGCAAGAATACGTCGCGACGCCCAACTCCCTGACGGCGCGCATAAACTCGCTTTTGCCCGCGCCTATTCCGCCCGTAACCGCAATTTTCATATCACGCCTCGTACCAGTTTTTTCCGCTTTCGACGCCCACGGTGAGGGGGACTTTCAGCGTAACCGCCGTCTCCATACTCTCTTTCAGGATTTTTTCGACGACTTCTATTTCGCCCTCGTCCGCCTCGACGATAAGTTCGTCGTGGACTTGCAGAAGAAGTTTTGCGTTGGTGTTTTCAAGGTTTTTCGCCGTTTTAATCATTGCGATTTTGATGATGTCAGCGGCGGTGCCTTGCAATGGAAAGTTCATCGAAGCGCGCTTTCCGAATTCACGCACGGCGTAACTTCCGGACGAAAGTTCGGGAATAAAACGAATGCGATTGAACAAAGTCCTGACGTACCCGTTTTCCTTGGCAAACGCCACCAGACCGTCCATAAACGCTTTGACCTTGGGATACGTTTCAAAATACCTTTCGATATATTTTTTTGCGTCGGCAACCCTTATCGACAGGTTTTGCGCCAGACCGAAGTCGCTTATTCCGTAAATTATGCCAAAGTTGACGGCTTTTGCGTTTCGGCGCATTTCGTCGGTCACGTCGTCGATTTTCACGCCGTAGATTTCAGCGGCGGTCGACGCGTGAATGTCACGGCTTTCGTTGTACGCTTTTATGAGGTTTTCGTCCCCGCTCATGTGCGCCATAAGGCGAAGTTCGATTTGCGAATAGTCGGCGGAAATCAGCACTTTGCCCGCGTCAGCCACGAATGCACGGCGGATTTCCTTGCCCTCGACCGTGCGGGTGGGGATATTTTGAAGGTTCGGCTCGGTGGACGAAAGCCGTCCCGTGTTCGTCAAAGTTTGTTTGTATTCGGTATGCACGCGCCCGTCGGACGCCGTCGCCTTTTTCAGCCCCAAAACGTAAGTTGACAGCAGTTTTGAAATTTGGCGATACCTCAAAATCAGCGGGATAATCGGGTGCTCGTCATAGAGTTTTTCCAAGACGTCCACGTTGACGGACAACCCCGTTTTGTTCTTTTTGGACGGCTTCAACCCCAACTTTTCAAAAAGGATAACCGTCAGTTGTTTTGGCGAATTGACGTTGAAAGTCTCGCCGGCGTACGAGTAAATGCGCGACGTCAACGTTTCGATTTCGTCCTCGTATTTCTTTTTCAGCTCGTCCAAAACGGCGTCGTCAACCTTTATGCCCGCGCGTTCCATATTGAATAAAACACGTTCAAGCGGAAGTTCGACGTCGTAATAAAGCGACGAAAGTTCCTTCTTTTGAAGTTGGTCTTCCAGATACTTGAAAATGTCGAAAAACGCCGTGACCGAATCGCCCGAAACTCCCGACGCCACCGCAAGAGTTGCGATATCCTGAAAACTTCTGCCCCCGAAAACGAGATAAGACAAAAGGTTTATGTCGCGTGGCGTGACGGTAACTTTTAAGCCCGCGTCGTCCATCAAATGCAAAAGTTTTTTGAAGTCGAAAACTATGCACTCGTTTGTGAGTTTTTCCGAAATCACCCTCAAAACGTCGTCGATGGTCATACCGCCGAATAGGTCGTAGTTTTGCTTGACAACGTATAACGTGTCCGCTGAAAAAGCAATGTGCGCGTCCGTGCCGACGCTTAATGCAAACGGCTTGTTTTCGTTGTCCGAAAACACCTTTTTCAAATCATCGATATTGTCAATTTCGACGGTTGTATATTCGATTTTTTTCAGTGAAGTGTCGATTTCGTCATTATCTGCTTTGTCGTCGGCAAAACTGAAACGCTTGATAAGCGTTGTGAATTCCAGTGCGCTAAGTGCGTTTTTTGCAGTGGCTTTAAGGGGATAAGAAAACGAAATATCCGAAAGTTCGACGTCCAAAGGCACGTCGGTTTTTATGGTTGCGAGGACGTAAGAAAGCCTTGCGGACTCCTTGCCGTTTTGCACTTTTTCGCCAAGTTTTCCTTTGATTTCTTCGGCGTGCGCCAACACGTTTTCCATCGTGGAATAGGTGTTCAAAAGTTCCATGGCGGTCTTTTCGCCGATACCCGCAATCCCCGGGATATTGTCGGACGCGTCACCGCGAAGTGCCTTATAATCGATAATCGCGGACGGGGTTTTGAAGCCGTCCTCTTTCAATCTTTCTTCGTCGTATCTCACGACGTCGGTGATGCCCCGCTTTGTGAACAAAACGTTGGTGGTGTCGTCGATGAGTTGCAAACTGTCGCGGTCGCCCGTGACGATATCGGTCGGGCACTTAAACTTTTTGGCAAGCGTACCGATAATATCGTCCGCCTCGTAGCCTTCGAGTTCCACAATCTTAATGCCGAGGTCGCCGATAAGTTTTTTGAGGACGGGCACTTGTTTGACAAGTTCCTCGGGCATAGGTTTTCTCGTCGCTTTGTAGCCCGCGTACATATTGTGTCGAAAAGTCGGCGCTTTAAGGTCAAACGCCGCCGCGATATGCGTCGGTTTTTCTTCCTTAATAAGTCGCGCGAGCATCAATACGAAGCCGAATACCGCGCCCGTCGGGTTGCCCTTGCTGTCGGTGAGCCCGGGGAGCGCATAGTACGCGCGGTGCAAAAGGCTGTTGCTGTCGAGAAGTAAAAGTTTTTCCATTATTTTGCCGTGTGTTTTGGAGTGTGATAGCATTTATAAAACGCTATGAATATTTCCTTTAATTCGGATTTGATACCCTTATCGTTTTTGATGACCTCGTTTATACCGCCCTTGACGCCCTTGGCGGATTTTTTTGCGGTGGAGAAAACCTTCTCGTAAAACTCGTCGATGTTGTAAAATCTGAAGCGGTCGACGCCGAAATACACGGCGAAAACCTCCAAAAAGTTTTCAAACACCTGCAAATCGGACGTCTTTGACGACAGTTTCAAAAGGTCGCGCAAAGTGTCGATGACGTCCTCGATATTCGCGTCCTCAGACTTGTGAACTTTCAGTTTTGCAAGCCTCACGACCTCCTCGATCGCCTTTCTGTCGAGGCTGTGCATAAAGTCGGAAAAAGTCTGTTCGTCAACCTCGCGCACGCAGTATCTAAAACTCGGCAGTCCCAAAATCGTGCGTTTCGCCTCGTAATAGCCCATCTCCTTAAACCTGTCGATATTCTCTTTTGTGAAGTTGACGGCGTAGTCGAGTTTTTCGCTGGGGGTGAAAACCAAAAGTTTTGCGCCCTTGACGTCCACGTCGCGGTAGGCGTGGTATTTTTTGATATTTGTACGGATTGCGACGATTTCGTCATATCCTCTGTCAACCAGCATTTTGACGGGCATATTGTCATAGACACCGCCGTCGATAAACCACTTGTTTTCCTTGCCCTCGATTTTCTGCCACTTGAACGCAGGATACGCCGACGACGCCATAACGTAGTCGTAAATCTGCCCTTTGGGGATATCGTCCTTCATCATATAATGCGGGGTGAAATCGGGGACGGAGTACGTCACAAGTCCAAAGTCTTTGTCGCTTTTTCTGATGGCTTCCTCGTCGATATATTGTCTGAAAAAGGCGCGCATTTTGTCTGCGGTGGTGTCCACAAATCCGCCCAAATTTCTCAAAAACTTGCCGACGTTGCCAAGGAGTTGCGCGCTCAACTGACCTTGCATAATTTCCTTGATCGTAAGCTCGTCCATATTGAGGACTTTTTGCATATTTATATTGTCCCAAAGTTCCAGCGTTTTTTCCCAGTCGCCGGCGCAAAACATTGCGGAGTTTATCGCGCCGATACTCGTACCGACGTAGCCGTCAAAATCGGCAAGCCCCATTTCGCGCAGAGCCGTCATGACGCCGATATGATATGCGCCTTTAACGCCACCGCCTTCAAGTGCAAGACCTCGCATAAAGCACCTCTTATTATTTGTTATAAATATTATAACTACTGTTGCGCGCGATTGTCAAGGACGAAAACAAAACCGCCGTGCAAACGGCGGTTTTTCGGGGGTTATTTATACTTCGCTATTTTGTGGAGTTTTTCTTCACTTTTCTCCGCGAAGCAATTCATACATTTCTCGCGACAAGACAAGGCTTGACGTGTGTTTGACGGGCGTCTTGCTTTCGTCGATGTATCCGTAAATGGTGATGGGGTGAAAACCGTTGGCAATGGACTCGAGAATGGCACCGCCGATTTCTTTGGCAAGATCGCCGAGCTTGATAACTTCTTTTGAGAACCCGTTTTTCTCCAAATCGCCCGTGACGGTCGTCTTGTTGGAATATTCAAACCCGCTGAACATCATACCGCAGTTGAAGTATGGTATGCCGTTGTCTTTGACGAACAAATGCTCGTAACGCTTGCTGGCAAGACCTTGGTTGATAATTTTTTTGAGCATTCCGTCCAGCTGTGGATCGCTGGTGATACCGCCGATTAGGTCAAGGTCAACGTTTTGTTTCCAGTTGTAAACTCTGAGCATGCCTTGGATATCGAGGTTGCAGGAGAATTTTTCTTCATTGCGTCCGCTCGAGAACCCGATGGACGGCGACGCAGATTGACCGAACACGCAATTCTTCATTGCGATGCGCTGATTGACGAACGTTTCCCACGTAAAGCATGTGAATTTACTGCTGTTGTACATGACGGTGCCTTCGATAAGCGTTTCGTTGAAGTCGCCCTTTTCCACGGCTTTTTCTTGATTATCGTATCCTCCGATACGCATGCAGTACATCGAATTTTCGATTATGCAATACTGGACGTGTACGTTACCCATTGTTTGCACGCCGATTCCCACAAAGTCGTTGCTTGCGAACGAACTTTCTTTGGGGAGTTCCGACGACTTGACCTTGACGTTTCTCAATAATACGCGCGGTGCGTTTTTGTCTTCTTTTCCTTTCAACATAAAAATGTTGGAGCCCATAATATTTGCTTTGTCTGTCGCATTGTCAAAGTCTTTGTGTTTCCAATCGATAGTGTGACCGTTGCCGTAAAGGCTTGTTTCGAGCTTAAGCGGAGCGTTGAACCAAGTTCTTTCTTCCTCGCCTATAGAATCCAAAACGTTGAGTTTCGAGGTGTCCTGTTCGGTATATCTTTTACTGCGCACGGTTATGTCGTTTCTGACGAAGACGTCGTGTCTTGTCCCGTCGATTTCCTCGTTGACGGCTTTTGTGATTTCGTCGCTGTTGGTGACGTTGACGCCGTACATAACGGTGAATTTATATTCTCTTGTGATGCGGTCGCACGAATAGGGACTGTCGATTGCGCGGGCAGTCACGGTGACGGTTTTTTGCACGCCACGTTCAAATGCTTTGAAGGTGATTTTGCCCGTTTTGTCGATTGAAGCGATATTGTCGTCGCTTGTTATGCTCCACTCGAAATGATTAAGTTTATCGCTTCCCGAAAGTTCCACGGGATCGGTAATTTTGATTTGTCTTGTGGGCGTCAAGACGATTTTTTCGCCTGCGTATTCAAACGAAAGACTGCCGTAAATGCACTCGTTGGCGATACCTTGCGGTGCGTCTTTTTCAAGCGAAAAGTATATAACAGGCTTTTTGATTTTGAGCGTTATTGAAGTTTCTTTGCCGTCGTATTCTGCCGTAAACGTGACTTCACCGTTTGAAATTGCAGTGATTAACCCCGTGTTTTCGTCGATTGTCGCGACTTTGGGATTTGATGAAGAATAACGTGCGTCGCTTGCTTTTGCACCGCTTGTCGCAAATATCGCATTCAGTTTATACGGCACTTTTCCGACGATTATGGTGTCGTTTTCGATCTGCGCGGAGTTTTCAAAAACAAGTGATTTTTCACTTTCGACCTTTATCAAAGTCATCGTGCGCCCGTCTTTTTCAAGGACGGCAACGCCGGTGCTTTTTTCAAAAACGACCTCACCGCTTTCAAGTTTTGCATCAACCGATTTGTCGGAAAGAGTGCTTCCTTCCGCGACGATTGACGAAAGCGAAACTTTACTTTCTTTGACGTATTTTACCGCCGACAAGAACGTGCCCTTGCTCACCTCAATTTCAACGGTTTGGGTAAGGACAGGGGCTGTTTTCGTTTCCTTTCCTTTAATATAATCGTTGGATTTGAGTTTCATAGTGACGGTTGCGGTGCCAACGCCTTGTGGCACGACGACGCCGTTTGCGTCAACGGTCAAAACATTAGTGGCGTTCGATTCCCAGGTGACGTATTCAAGATCGACGTCGATGGGACGTGCGCACGCTTCCAAACGAAGAATTTCGTCGGTTGAAAGGCTAATGCGTTCGCCGTTTTTCAGTTTTTCGCCGTTTTTCACGATGTTCGCACTTTTTGCGACGTCGCTTTTTACCTCGAAGTGGCACCTGTCGGTTTTTCCGCCGTCGTCGGTTTTCGCAACGACGTCAAACGTGCCCGTCCAGTTGATGGTGACCTTGCCGTTTTCATCGACGGTTGCGATATCGCCCTTTATGTCGGGATCGAACGAAACCGAGTTTTCGATGCTCCAATGTACCTTTTTATTGTTGGCTTTTTTGGGCAGAACCATCGCGGAAAGTTGATATTGCATACCGGGATTGTCAAAACGGAGCGTTACCCTTTCGACGTCCTGCAAATAGTTGGGATCGACGATCGACACGCTGGCAACCGTGATGTCCGGCGTGATAAGGACTACGTTGGTAACCAGTAAAACGGCCGCAACAATAGCCATTGGTATCAATACTAATAATCCTACAAGAACTTTTTTCATTAATTTTTCCTAAACTGAGTGTGCGGAGGTCGCGCAAAGGCGACTACCGCAAAAATGTACGAAACGTACAGAACCGATACGCAAACTATTGATATAGTTTGTTGTATCTTTTATTGAGTTTAACAAACAACAGTACAAGCCCCAGCACCGCCGCGACTCCCGAAACTATGAGAAGGAGTCCCATTATGGATTTTGAGCCGTGCTTGATGGGCACACCCGCAAACGTGGGCAAAAATCCGCCAATCATCGTAAACAGACCGTACAGCACCGCGAACACAAGACCGAGCGCAAGTGCGATTGCGACGTTTTTGTTGGCGGAAACAAGTTCTCCATCGCCCATAAAGTTGAACGTCGGCGATTTTGTATCGAACCACATGCACAGGCTTGTGAGAGCGATGTTGGAAAACTCGGCAATAAAGAATATCATTACGGTTTCAACGGGCGTCACGAATTTTGCGCCACAAACCGCTATGCAACAAATGATAATCGAAAGCGTCGCCACTCCCGAATACAGCAAAAACTTGGCAAGAATCTGCTTCCAGTACGGCAAGGGGATAATCTTTGTGTGATAGAAACAACCGCCTTCCCTGCTTATCGCCGTCGAAGAGAACGAAACGATAATCGTGACGAAAATGGTGATGACCATCAGCGAGATACCGGGCAGAATGTTGTTGCCGACGCTGTTGCTTCCGACGGAGCCCGCAAGCGCGTTGCAGTAATAAACCATAACGGGCGCGGCAACCGCCATAACAAGGTATTGAAAACTATAGTTGAAGCTTCTCAATATACCATAGAAATCACGACGCATATACGAAATGAACGGCGGAAGAGGTTTGTCCTCGGTGCGTTTCGTAAAAGAGGCGCGTTGGTTTTCGATGCCGTCCAAAATCGTGGCGAAGTACCATTTTTTGACGATGAACATCGAAATTACGCCGATACCCGTCGTCAACAAGAGGACGTACAACAAATTGTAATACGGGTGGTGTCCCAACAACATATTCGCATAAAGGTTGAACGGGAACGCTCTTGCCGAAAACCTGCCGATACGCTCCATAACCTCGGGACTGAACAACGCCATATCCTTTTCGATGTAGAACCCGACAAGCGACTTCAATATCTGCATATATCCGACGAATATGCCAACGACGACGCCTACCGTCACCAAAAGCACGATGCCGTATTTGTTTTTGATAAGGTTGATGATTTTCATCGCGGGTATAGCCACGATGTTTGCAAGGAAGAACGGCAGGAAACTGCTGAGAATAGTCGTGAGTATCGCCACCGGGAAGAAAATCTCAGGAGGTCTTCCGAGCGAGCCGGTCTTTTGCAAAATTACGCCGTAACTGATATAGAACGGCAACAGCAACGCCATCGTAATAAGGAAGTTGCTGATGAATACGAAAATTGACTTCGCAATGAAAATTTGCGTGCCGTTCACGGGGAATCGCAACAAAATTTCGTTGTCACCGCTGTAATACAACGCCTTGATGAGCGTCGTCGTGCAGATGAAAAACTGCAAAACAATCGACGCCATCGACACGATGACGATATAACTGTCGCGAAGTCCCGGACGCGCGATGAACATTTGCGTGAAAAGGAAAATCAAAAATACAACTATCGCATACATCAAACTTGACATAACGAAGTTGAAAATCCACTTTCCGACGTTGCCCGCGCCGATACGTGTGCCGTATCCAAAGCGGGATTTCATATCGATTTTTAAAAGCGCGCGTATGGTAAACCAATCGTCGCGCACCTTTTTTCGATGCTCGGCGAGCGCTTCCTTGTTAATCTTGTTAGACATTCCACGCCCTCCTTTCTTCTTCGGTGGACGAGATTTCAAAGAAACGTTTTTCCAACGTTTCGCGGTTGGCGGGATCGGACAAATCTATGACGCAGTGAAGTATGCCGTCGTTGATGATTGCGACGCGATTGCACACTTTAGCAACCATATCGAGGTTGTGACTGCTGAAAAATACCGTATTGCCCTTTCTGACGTGCTCACGCATATAACTTAATATTTCCGCCGTGGATTGCGGATCAAGTCCCATCATCGGCTCGTCCAAAACCCAAAGTTTCGGCTCGTAAATAAGGGCGGCGATAATGCAGATTTTTTGTTTCATACCGTGGCTGTACGACTTGATTTGGCGGTCAACCGCAAAGCGCAGTTTGAACAAATCCAAAAACATATTCAGCCTTTCTTCGCGGTCGGCTTTCGGCACGCGGTAAAGGTCGGCGACGTAGTTGACGTACTCCCTGCCCGTCAGACGCTCGTATACGCTGTGGTTGTCGGGGACGTAACCCATATTCATTTTCGCCTGCATCGGCTCTTTCACGATATCGTATCCGCAGATGGTGACTTTGCCCTCTTCAAACGGCAAAATGCCCGTCAGACATTTGATGGTCGTGGATTTTCCCGCGCCGTTTTTGCCCAAAAATCCGAAAACTTCGCCGGGCTTGAGTTCCAACGACAAATCTTTGACCGAATAAACCTCGCTGTTTGCATAGCGTTTTTTGAGGTGGTCGATTTTAAGCATCGGGGGCGCACCCTCGATGACGGTGTTTTCGTTTGAAAAATCGCCAAGACGAGCGTGACTTTCTTCCTCCGCTACGACGACTTCTTCGGGTTCACACGCGTCGAAATCTTCATAAAGTCCTTCCATCTCGACGGCGACAGTGTCCTCAAGAACGTCGCTTTCGACAGATGTTACCGCGGTCTCTTCCACGGTTGCATTTTTATTCTTTCTGAATCTGTTTTTCATTTCACACCTTTTCCGATTTAATTGCGCGCGTAAACCGCCAAAAACGCAATCGGTTATTATTTTGTACTTTCGACATTCTATCATACACGGCAATTTTTGACAAACGATTTGGTATGTTAGAATTCTTACAAAAGTATTACATTTGTGGCTTAAATGAACCTTAAAGGAAAAACCCTCGAAAATTTCGAGGGCTTTAACAAATCTATTATTGATTATTATTACTTCTTAAAGTTCAGTTGAACGCTGAACGAGTGCTTGACGACAGGCATGATTTTGTATCTGGTTTTGGTGCACGCAACGGCAGGTACGTCACCGCCTACGCCACGCTGTTTTCCGTCAAAAGTGACAGTTAAACGTCCTGTTTTTTGCAATAAATGCCTGTGTGTGGTATTTTCCAGTTGTTCGATGCTATATTCGTTGACGCTCGCTTCAAAGGGTTTTCCGACGTATTTCAACGAAAGCGTGGGCTTGTCTTCGCCGTACACTTCAAGCCACCTCATCTCGGTGTGGTTGCTACATTCTTGCGGGGTGAGATAGCCATGCGCAAACTCTTCGACCGCTCCGTCGTAAACGCCCAAAATCGCCGCGTCGCCACGGTCGCAATAGTTCTCGAACGGACCTTTTCCATAGAAACGCATCTTGTCGTAACCTTCGTTCAGTTCGGTCACGAAGCCGTATCTCGGTAATCCGTAGGCGCGTCCACGCACCGACATTTGGATTATTACGTTGCCGACGCCGTCGAATTTATACGTCGTTTTAAGCCCAAGTCGAGTGCTCAACCAATGCACTTCCACCTTGAGACAGCCGTTTTGTTCCTTGACTTTCACCCTGCCGACTTTCAGGCGTTTGGTGGCTTTTTTGTAATACCACTTGCCCATAATCGCCCTGACGAACGAGGGGACTTGCGGGAGATAATCGTTGTCGGTTATCGCGCGCCAGAAGTTGGGTTTAATAGGCTCGTGCAGGAGCGGTGCGTTGTCCTTCGTAAAGAAGTTCAACCCGCCCGTTTTCTTGTCAATCGACGCGTCGAATTCCTCGGTGTAAATGCGGACCTCGCCCTTGTTGTTTTCGTAAACGGGCTTGACGCTCATATCGGTTGCCTTGCCCTTTTTCGGATTGAACAAAATCTGCTCGTACGCGACAATATGTCCCGCGGGCGCGAAGAAGGTGTCCTCTTGCAGGCTGAGTTCAACGACTATCGAAAGTTCGTTTTCACGATTTTTGATATACTTTTTGATATTGATTTCGCCACTGCTCAAAGGCTTGATTTCGGGCAAGTCAAGCTTGACTTTCTCCACGAATTTGCCTTCCCTCAAAATCCTCATCGACAACTTAAATCTATCGTCGAGCGGGGTAATTCTGTGGCGGTTTTTAATGATAAGGTTGTCGCCTTTTGTCGAAAAATCAACAAGTTGATAAACCTTTTTGACCTCGTAAAGTGACGGTTGTGGTGTTCTGTCGGGTTGAACGATACCGTTGAAGACGAAGTTGCCGTCGTTGGGAACGTCGCCGAAATCTCCGCCCTGCGTCCACTTGATAGTGCCGTCGTTTTCGACTTTTTTGATGCTCTGGTCGGCGAAATCCCAGATAAATCCGCCGGCAAGTCTGTCGTATTTCAAAAACTCTTTCCAGTAGTCGTTGAAGTTGCCGAGGCTGTTGTTCATCGCGTGCGAGTATTCGCAAAGCACAAACGGCTTGTCACGGTAATCCTTGGGTTTGAAAACCTTGCCCGACGGCGACCACAACGCTATGCAGTGGGTATAAGGTTTTTCCGCCTCGCCGATACGCTTCATTTTTTCAAGCCTGATGTACATATCGCTCATCACGTCGGACGAACGGAAATCGGTGTCGGGGTTGTAGTGTATGGGGCGCGTCTTGTCGATTTCGAGCGCGGCCTCACGCATTTTTACAAAGTTTTCGCCGTAGCCCGCCTCATTTCCGAGCGACCAGAAGATTATCGACGGGTGGTTTTTGTACGACTCGACCATATTACGCATACGATATACGACGTGACCTTCCCAGCGTTTGTCCGACGCGGGGATTTTAAGTGCCAAACCGTGCGTTTCGAGGTTGCACTCGCTCATAACGATAATGCCGTACTTGTCGCAAAGTTCATAGAAATCGCGACTGTCGGGATAGTGACTGGTGCGGATTGCGGTGATATTGTTTTTGCGACACAAAATAATGTCGTTTTCGTTGAACTCACGCGAGACGTATCTGCCGTGCTCGGGATCAAATTCGTGGCGGTTGACACCGCGGATTTTCAACGGTTTGCCGTTGAGCATAATGAACGGACCGCGGTTTGTTTCGGGGTTGTAGCCCGTAATTTCCACCGTCCTGAAACCGAACATAAGTTTTCTTCTGTCGGTCATCACGGTGTCCTCGCCGTCCTCGTACAAAATGTAATCGACCTCGTAAAGGTAAGGATCCTCGATTTCCCAAAGCGTTACATCGCGGACTTCCTTCAAAAAGTTGACCTTATAGCTTTCGCCGTTTTTGATTTGCGGGACGACCAAAACATCCTTGAAAACCTCTTGTCTTTCGTCGTCGCGAAGCATCACGACAAGCCTTCCACCTGCAAAATCGGCGCGCGTCGCGCTCATCACGATTTCGGCGTTAAAGAACATAACACCGTCTTTATTGGTGAATTCCGAATAGTTAAAGATATCGGAAATGTATTTCTTGGGACGATACACAAGGAATACGTCACGGAAAATACCGCTCATTCTCCACATGTCTTGGTCCTCAAGATAACTGCCCGTCGAGTACTGATATACGGTGACCGCAAGCCTGTTCATACCGTCTTTTACGAAGTCGGTAATGTCGTATTCCTGATAGTCGAACGAGTCCTCGCTGTACCCGACGAAGTTGCCGTTGACGTAAACTTCGCCCGCGCTTTCGATACCGCCAAAGTTAATAAGCACGTTGTCGTTGTCGTTTTTATTGCACTCGAAGTCAAGGACGTATAAGCCCGCGGGAGCCTCTTCTTCCCTGATGTGCGGAATTCTGCTTTTGATTTTTGTTTCCAGCGCGTGCGGATAACGAATGTTGAGATATTGCGGTCTGCCGTAACCCTCGATTTGCCAGTTGGACGGCACGTTGATTTCGTCAAATCCGGACACGTCGTAGTCCTCGGCAAAATAGTTGGCGGGAATATCGGCAATTTTTTTGGCGTACCTGAACTTCCACTTGCCGTTGAGCGACACTATTTTTTTGTTGCCTTCGTCGTCATAGGGGAAACCCGCGCCGTTGCGTTTTTCGGCGTTGACGTTATATACGCTTATATCGTTGAACAACTTCTTTTCCATATCTTTTCTCCTGTGAATTATAAGGTAATGAAAATATTATTATTTATTAAGGATAACGATACGTCCGCAGTTGGGACACTCCACGAAATCGCCGTCGCCCCTAAGTTTTCCGATGCAGTCGTTTGGGAGGTTCATTCCGCAGTAGCAACTGCCGTCGCCCGCGTACTCGACAAATGCGGGAAGCTTCTTTGCCGACCTGCACCGCTTGTACATTTGAATGAACTTCGGATCGATCTCCTTTTCCAGATTTTTGAGTTTTTCCATGACGGGACGCCCTTCGTTTTGAAGTTTGAGTTTCAACGCCTGATAGTTTTGAAGAGCGACTTTGTATTGCTCGTTCAGTTGAACCGCCTGACGGGTGAGGTTGTCGCTGTTGTCCCTGACCTGATCGATACGGCTCGAAACTTTTTGAAGTTCCCTCAAAAGTTTATTGACGTCCTCGGTAAGACCTGCCAACACCTTTTCAAAATATTCGATTTCCTGAAAATCCTGAACGTCCGAAATGGAGTCGGCGATTTCGTTGACTTCTGATTCGTACTTCTGAACGTTGGCGACAAGTTTTTCGGCGTTCATATTCAGTTCGCCTGCTTCGTTTTGGTACTTTGCCATATTTTCGCCGGCGGTTTTGATTTTCGCATTCAATGCGCTTGCCTTTTCTTTTTCGGTACTGCCGTTAAGTTCTCTTTCAATCTTGACGAGTTCCGAATCGATTTTTTGGTAGTCGAGCATGTTGTCAAATTTCATATATACACCTCTTGGAAATCAGCCGTTAAAGGGATTTCCTTCAAAATATTTTACAATGTTAAGTGTGTCAGAGTGACAGTCAAGTATGTCAAAAAGAATGTCATTGAAACACCTCTCGCTTGCGTAATGTCCTACGGACATTAACGCGTAATTAGTTTCGTTGGCTTCCAACAAAACGTGATGCTTGAATTCCGAAGACACAAATAAGTCCGCGCCGACTTCTCTTGCACGGGCGAAACATTCGTCGTCACCGCCTGCGCCGTTGACCATTGCGACTTTTCTTATCGTCTTGTTTTCGTCGCCGACGGTGAAGACCGTCGCGTCGTCCAACAAATATTTTATGCCTTCCTTAATTTCAAAAAACTTCATATCGACGTCGCCAACCGCGCCGATACCGTTTTCAAACAGCGTCGTCACGTTTTTTGCGCCGAGCGCATGAAGAGTGCGCACAGCCATATTGTCGTGATAGGCGTCGATATTCGTGTGCGCCGAATACACCGCAATGCTTAAAATGTATGCGGACGCGATAAGATCGCACTTGTAATCTTTCGTCAAGAAGTTTTTTCTCGGCGTAAAAATTATCGGGTGGTGCGTGATAATAAGGTTACATCCGTTTTCTTCGGCTTCTTGAAGCGCGCGGTCTGTCAGGTCAACCGTCAACAACACTCCCGTACATTCTTCGTCGCCGTTTCCGACAAGAAGCCCCGGGTTGTCGTACGGCATCGCCGTATCGAGTGGCGCGACTTTTTCGATAGCGGTAATGATTTCACTGATTTTCATAGTTTTCAATTTCCTCCATCTCGGTGACGATTTTTTGAAGCGAGTCGCCTTTGGCGCGTCCCGACAACATTTTCAAGACTTTTTTACGTATGCCGATAAATTCAACCAAATCAACCGTCTTGTCCTTTCCGAAGAAAATCTCGAACGGCGTGTAGCGCGTATATCCGACTCCTTCGGCGACGATGACGGGATAAAACTTGTTTCCGCTTTTGACGATGCCGTCCTTTTTGACGAAAAACCCGTTTTCCTGCAAAAACTGTCGAAGCACGTCTGCGTGCTGGTGCGGTACGAGAATATACTTGTCGTATCTCTTGTCCGAATCATTCAAAATCTTGACGATTTCGTGTGCGCCAAGTCCCGCGATAACCACCGTGTTGACGTCTTTGTCCCTGACGGGTTCCAGACCGTCGCCGACAAGACAAACGACGCTTTCTTCCTGCAATAATTCCTTGGAAAGCGTCCTTGCCTTCATCAGACATTCGGGGCTGATATCGACGGCGTACGCCACGTTTTTTGTGATTTCCACGGCGGAATTTGCGATTTTGCCGTGGTCACAGCCGATATCCGCCACCTTGTCGCCGAGCTCGAGCTCGTTCACGACGGCTTTTAATCTGTCGTCAAGCGCAATCATTTTTAGGTATAATCTTTCAGCTTTTTGATGCGGTTGGGATGGCGCAACTTCCTCAGAGCCTTTGCTTCGATTTGGCGGATACGTTCACGGGTTACGTTGAACTCTTTTCCGACTTCTTCGAGGGTTCTGGGGTGGCTGTCGTCGATGCCGTAGCGAAGCCTCAGTACCTTTTCCTCACGCGGGGTGAGCGTGCTTAATACGCTGATGAGTTGTTCGCGAAGCATATTTGCCTCGGCAACCTCAGCAGGCGCGGCCGCGTTGCTGTCCTCGATAAAATCGCCGAGATGGCTGTCTTCTTCCTCGCCGATAGGCGTTTCCAAAGATACGGGATCCTGCGCGATTTTTTGGATTTCGCGCACGCGCTCGGGCGTGGAGCCGATAAACTCCGCAATTTCTTCGGGGCTGGGTTCGCGTCCCAACTTTTGCAAAAGTTGACGGGTGGCGCGCACCTGCTTATTTATCGTTTCGACCATATGCACGGGGATACGAATCGTCCTTGCCTGATCGGCGATTGCACGGGTAATCGATTGTCTTATCCACCAAGTGGCGTAAGTCGAAAACTTGAATCCTTTTCGATAGTCGAACTTTTCAACCGCTTTCATAAGACCGAGATTGCCTTCCTGAATGAGGTCCAAAAACTGCATGCCTCTGCCGACGTAGCGTTTTGCAATCGACACGACAAGACGAAGGTTGGCTTCGCTCAAAATACGTTTTGCCTCCTCGTCGCCTTCTTCCATACGTTTTGCAAGTTCGACCTCGCGCTCCGCCGACAAAAGCGGTACGCGACCAATGTCTTTGAGGTACATTTTGACGGAGTCGTCCAGACTTCCTTCCGCCATGATTTTGTCGAAATTGTCCTCGGTTTCGCCGACGTGCACGACCGATTCAATCGTCTTGAAGACGTCCTCCATTTCGTCGGCGGTGGCGTCCAGACGTTCAAGTTTCGACATGATTTCTTCCTGAGTTAAAGCGCCTTTTTTCTTGCCTTCTTCAATCAGTTTTTCGGTTTCAGCCTTTAATAAGGCTTCCCTGTTTTCCATTAAGACCTCCTTATGTAACGCGAGTACTAATGATGAATATTTTTTACTTTAGCGACCGCAACAGTTTTTGACAGACCGATAATTCCTCCATAATCTTACGTCGTTCTGCGGAATCTACCGCGACGTCAAAACTTTGCGAAAGTGTTTTGATGCGGAAATTGACGTAGTTTAAGTTCAAAAGTCTGACGCTGTCGCCATAGTATTTTATCAGTTTTGTTTCGTCGTGAAACTCCTTGACGGAGTTCAGGACGTTTGCGACTTCCTCGTCCTGCGACAAGGAATACAGCATATGCGCCTGCGGTTTTTCGCCGGCGTCGGTTTTTTCTTTGACGTAATCGTACACGAGTTTGTGCACCTCGTTGTCGCCGAAAACGTCACGGGAGATGACGTCGTCGGGTTTTGCAAAGTCCGCGCCCGACGCCATTTTGTTCAGCACAAACCGCGCCGCTTCAAGACTTACGGGCAGTTCGGTTTTTTGTATTTGCGGTTCTTGGAACACAACTTCCGTTATGTCGTTTTCCAACCCGTCACGCAGTATATTCATCGCAACACGGCTTTTATCGTGCACAATTTCCAGATAAACGTCGCGTCCTGTCGTATCAGGCAAAGTTTTGATGAACGCCAAAGCCTCGTTGACGTACTTTGCGCGACCTGTGTTGGTGGACAAGTTGTAGTCCTTTGCAATCACCGCCAAGACAAACTCGACGTAAGGCACCGCCTCGTCCAAAAGTTTTTCAAAGCCTTTTCTGCCGTGCTTTTTGACATAGTCGTCGGGATCCATACCTTCCTCGGGAATCGACACGACTTTCAGATTCAGCCCTTCCTTATTCAGGATTTCGAGGTTTCTGACGGTTGCGTGTTGTCCCGCAGCGTCGCCGTCGTAGCACACGCAGACGTTTTCGGAAAGGGTGCGAAGTGCGCGCGCCTGTTCCGGCGTGAACGCCGTCCCCATTCCCGCAACTACGTTGTTGAAGCCGAACTTTGCCAAAGAAATAACGTCCATATATCCCTCGACCACGACGACGCGATTGACGGCGATTTTCTGTTTTTCTTTCTTGACGAAGTTGCCGGCGTACAAGACCTTGCCTTTTTCAAAAACTTTGGTATTGCGATAATTGACGTATTTTCCGCCCGTATATTCTTTGGTGATGGCTCGTCCGCTGAAAGCAACGACTCTGCCACGCATATCGAAAATGGGCACTATCATACGGCTTTGCAATGCGTCGAAAACGTTTTTGGATTTTTCGCTTTGCCACGCCACACCGCAGTCTAACATTTCCTGCTCGGAAAAACCTTGTTCTTTCAAGTGATTGATGACGCCGTCGTAACTTGGCGAATACCCGAGCCCGAACCTTGTCATAAGGTTTTTGTCGATACCGCGTTTTTCAAGGTAGGCGCGGGCATCTTTGCCCTCGTCGCCCATAAGACACTTGTAATAAAACTTTGCGGTGAGCGTCAAAATTTCAAAAAGCCTGTCCCGCTTTTCTTTGGACTCGGCACTGCGTTGAAGACCGACGGGCGTAGGCACTTGCATACCCGCGCGCTCGGCAAGGAAGGCAACCGCCTCGGGGAAAGTCATACCCTCCATTCTCATAATGAACGTGATGACGTCGCCCGACTCGCCACAGCCGAAACAATGATAAAACTGTCCGTCCTCGTTGACGCACATCGACGGAGTTTTTTCATGATGAAACGGACAGCAACACCAAAACTTACCGCCTTTTTGTTGCAACTGGACGTACCGCGACATCACTTCGACTATGTTGTTTTTTTCCTTTAATTCCTGTAACCAGTCCAAAGGATAGCCTTCTTTTTGAAACATATAACCTCAAACGTTTACAATTTATTATTCGTAAAAATTGTCGTAATTCCTAAAACTCGCGCAATTTTTCTTGCCAGCCTTTCGGGATATAGATATCCGAAAAGACTTTTACGGCGTATCGGTCGCTCATTGCGGCGATATAATCGCACACGACGGTCTCCGCGCCGTAGTCGGACAACATATCTTTGTAAAGAACGGGAAGTTCCGCCGTGTTGCCCATAAAATATCCGAAAAGACTTTCGATAAGCCTCTTGGCTTTCACCTCTTCGTACTTTGCCTCCGACTGCGTATAAAGGTTTTTGAACATATACGAGCGCAGTTCGTCCAGCGCGCCCTCGAACTCGTCGGAAAGCGAAATTTGCGGTTTGCTTATGCTGTTTTCGACAAGGTCGTACACAAGGTTGTTTATCCTGTCGCGGTGGGTGCGCCCCAAGACGTCGACGCACGACTTCGGCAGACTGTCCTCGGCAATAAGCCCCGCGCGTATTCCGTCGTCGATGTCGTGATTGACGTAGGCGATGCGGTCGGCGTATCCCACGACTTTCCCTTCCAAAGTTTTCGGATTGCCGTCGATGCGGTGTTCCCTTATGCCGTCCAGCACTTCCGCCGTGAGATTGAGTTTTTCCAGCACCTCGCACACGCGCACGCTCTGTTCGTTGTGCGAAAATTTGCCGTTGGTAAGCGCGCTTAAAGTGCGCTCGCCGGCGTGACCGAACGGGGTGTGTCCCAAGTCGTGTCCCATTGCGATTGCCTCGATAAGGTCCTCGTTCAGGCGTACCGCGCGCCCGACAGTCCTTGCGATTTGCGACACTTCCAAAGTGTGCGTCAGACGGGTGCGGTAATGATCGCCCTCGGGCGACAAGAATACCTGCGTCTTGTGCTTCAATCGTCTGAACGCTTTGCTGTGGATAATCCTGTCGCGGTCGCGCTGAAACTCGGTGCGGATTTTGCACTCTTCAATCGGCGTTTCCCGCCCCGCGGTGTCGCGACTTTTGAAGGCATAGGGACTCAGATACTTGTCCTCGATTTCGTAGGTTACGTCTTTAATATCGTTGCTCATTTCCTTTTTTTCGGTTGAACTTTGTGTTTTTCGCCGTTTTCGTCAACAATATACGTATTGTCGAGTTGCGCCTTTAAGGACGCCTTGACGCTGTCGATATATTCACGGCGTATCGTGGCTTGTTCGGCCTTTTCCTCGTCGGTCAACCCTTCGATTTTGGATTTTTTTGCAAGATAATTCAGCCTTTCGATATCAATCATTTGTTGTACCTTTCGATAATTTCTTCGTTTTGTTTCAAAAGTTTTGCTTTTTCACAAACGCTGTCGGCGGATTCCACCAAACGCAAGAATTCTTCGTCGTACTTTTCTTTGTCCGCCTTCGACTTGTCCAAAGCGAGTATCCGCGCATTGACGTCGGACAATCCCTCATACAATTCGTAATAACCCTTGATTTGCTTTTCGGTGAAGGTCGTCAACGCATGGTCGGCAACCGCCGTTATCTTCAATGAAAACTTCAAAATTTCTCTTTTTGCTTTTTCCTTGTCGCGGGTGTCGTACAAAGTGTGGATATGCTTTGCAATGTACTGCGTCTCCTCAACGAGGCTGTTTACGTAGCCCTGCTTTTTCCTTTTGTTGACGGCTTTGATAAGCGGAATTCCCACGATAAGCGACAGCCCGAACGCGCAATAGGTTGCGATAAGTTTTATTAAGTCGTCGTTGGAAAACTCGACGTCGGGCTCGGCATTAGTGCCGTCACCGCTTGTCGAAGCGTACGCAATCGACGTAGTCGAAAACGCAATAAGCAAGGTTAACAGTAAAAATATGACAAATAAACTATGTTTTTTCATTGTTCGTTGCCTCCGACGACTTTTACGGCAAGTTTGTTTGTCGTGACTGATATGCCGTTTTCGTTCAAAGTCTTGACAATTTCTTCGTTCAAAATAAACAAAGCGTCCCAGTAAAACTCGGTGGGCACCCAGCAACGAAGCGTCACTACAATTGCGCTGTCGGTATAGGACGACAAGACGACGCTCGGCGCGGGCGAAGACAAGACTTCGCTTTTGTCGTTTGCGATTTTCAGCATTATTTTTCTTATCTTTTCCACGTCCTCGTCATAGGAAAACCTCAGACTGCACACAACCCTTCTTGTGGGATTTGTGCTGTAATTCACGACACCGCTTCCGATAAGAGATGAGTTGGGAAGCGTAATCATTTGGTTGTCGTACGTCACGAGCTTGGTGTTGAAAAACCCGATTGCCATAACCGTGCCCTCGACGCCGTTCACCGCAACGTAGTCGCCCACGACGAAAGGCTTGCTTCCGAGGATTATAAATCCGTTGGCAAGGTTGCTGAGACTGTCCTTCAACGCCAGGGATATCGCAAGTCCTGCCGCCGAAATGAGCGCAACGAAACTTGCCGTCGAAATCCCCGCCGACTTTCCCGTCATCAGGAACAGCCCGAAATAAAGCAGAACGCCCACAACCGACAAAACAAAACTGGAAATCGTCCTGTCCAGATGCGCGCGCACCGAAAGTTTGTTGGCGATAAGCATCAAAAGTTTGACCGCCAGCAAGCCGAAAATAAACACGGCAATCGTCCGCGCAATCGTCAGACCGTTGCCGGTGATAAACTCAAATAAGATTTTTTCAAATTCAGCCATAGTACCCTACTGTTTCCACATCTTTTGGAAAATCCTGAAAAGGAGTTTGTCCGCTCTTTTTTGCGAGACGTCGCTTTGTCCCGTGACCGCCGAGTGTATCGACCTTTCGGCAAGCGTCGGCACAAGCGCGGTGAGAACGTTGAATTCGATATCCTTTTCCATTGACGCCATCGTGAAATATGCGTCGCCGTCAAAGTTGGTGTGCGACGGCGAAATTGCCCGTGCAAGACCGTCGTGAGCGAGGTCCGCCAAGCGGTTTGCCTGCACTTTTGTGATTTTCGCATTCGTCAGGACGCAACCTATCGTTGTGTTTGCGCCGTATTGCCCGACTGCGCCCGACGTGAAAACTTTCAGACTGTCCAAAAAACTTCCGTCGGGGGACTTTATCCCCGCAATGATTTTGCCGTTGTCCACGACGTCGCCCAAAGCGTTCACGACGGAAATAACCGCCACTTCGATGCCGTTCAATGACACGCTCGCAACGCCGAGCCCCGCCTTTGCCAAACTTTCCATACCCAAAAGTTTGCCGACGGTTGCGCCTGTCCCCGCGCCGATATTACCGGACGAAAAGTCGCCCGCTTTGGCGTTCTTTGCAGAGAGGTAGCCTGCGTTTTTGTCGGGAAACGCAAAGTTTTTGTATTCCAAATCGAAAATCGACGCACCGACGACGATGGGCACAACTTGCTTTCCGACCTTAAATCCACAGCCGTTTTCGGCAAGGTATTGCATGACGCCACACGACGCTTCGAGTCCGTACGCACTCCCGCCCGACAAAACGCACGCGTTGACTTTCTCCACCGTCTTTTCGGGGGAAAGCAAGTCGGTTTCGCGGGTTGCGGGGGACGCTCCGCGGACGCTTACTCCGCCCACTGCGCCGTCTTCACAAATGATTGCGGTGACGCCCGTCCCGTTTTCTTCGTCGGTAAAATGTCCGATTTTGAATTTTTCCAGCATAGTATTCCTTATTTGATTTTCAGTGCGGTTTCGAACGCGTCTTTGGTTGCGCTTGCGATACGTCCCGTCTTGTCGGCGTCGCCGATGACAAAAATCCTTTCAAGCTTATCTTTCGCGTCGTTGAAAAGTTTGTTGTCGCTTCTTACGCCAAGACTGATGACGACGTTGTCGCACGGAATCTCGCTCTTGTTTTTGGTTTTTGTATCTTCAACTACGACGCCTCTTTCGTTGATTTCGACCAGCATCTTGCCGGTGACGAATTTGGTGTCGAATTTTGACAGTTTTTGCATTGCGTCGTCAACGTGTTGGAACCACATTCCGGGTGCGATTTGGTTTTTGCCCTCGACAACGGTGACGTGATTGCCGTCTTTGCACAAGAACTCCGACGTTTCAAGCCCCGTCATACCGCTTCCAGCAACTACGATGCGTTTGTTTTCAAGTTTGACCGCGCCCGACAAAATCTCGGTAGACGTGCAAACGTTTGCATTGTCGATGCCTTTTATCGACTTCGGCTTGATGGCGACACCGCCCGTTGCCACGACGACAGCGTACGGATTCATCTCTTTCAGCATATCGACGGTCGCCTCGGTGTTGAACATGAACTTCGCGCCAAGCTTTGTGACCGACGTCATAAGGTCTTCGGTCGCCCATGCAATTTTGTCTTTGCCGGGACCTTTGTCGGCAAGGTTCAGTTGTCCGCCCGCGGTGCCCTCTTTTTCGATAATCGTGACGTTGAATCCGCGGTTTAACAATACCTCTGCACACGTAAGCCCCGCGACGCCCGCGCCGACAATCGCCACATGTCTGCCGTTGCCGACCTTTTCGGTGATTTTGTCCATCTCGCCTTCGTGTCCGAGATAGGGGTTAAGCGAGCAAAGAGTGTGACTGCCGTGGAAAGCCTGTTCTTCCATGCTTTGTATGCAGTATAAACAGCAAATGCAACGGCGGATATCCTCGGGGTGTCCCGACGCGCACTTGTTGACCAAATGAGGATCGGCAATGTGCGGACGTCCAAGGCTGATTAAATCTTGTACGCCTGCTTTCAGTTGCTCCTCGGCTTGTTCGGGAGAGCGGATAAGGTTGGCGGCAAGCACGGGAATTTTGACATTTTTCTTGACTTCCTCCGCCATAAACTTCCTCCAGCCTACGGGGAACGACGTGGGTTCAAGCCAGTAGTTGAAGGTGTCGTAGCCCGCCGACGATACGTCGATTGCGTCGATGCCCGCTTGTTCCAGACGTTTTGCCATTTCGACGCCCTCTTTGAGGTCGTAGCCGACGCCGGGCTTTCCGATGTAGGAATAGCACTCGTCCACGGTGAGCCTGACAAGTATGGGATAGCCGGGGCAACGCTCCTTTATGCCCTTGATTATGTTCAGAAGAAAACGCATACGGTTTTCAAGACTTCCGCCGTACTCGTCGGTGCGACGGTTGGTGTACGGACTTAAAAATTGCTGGATAAGATAGCCGTGCGACGCGTGCAGTTCAACGGCGTCAACGCCCGCTTTTTGCAACCTTTCGGCAGCGTCGATAAAATCCTTTTCCAGGCTGACGATTTGCTTATGCGAAAACGCCTTCATCTTGCTGTCGGCAAACTTCGCGCGCTCCGTAACAGACGGCGCGTAAACCTTCGGACACCAGTGCTTTTCCAAAAGTTTCGGCCCGACCTTCGGCACGACTTTGAAAATCATCTTTTTGATGCACTTCACGTTTTGGAAGGGAATCAAAAGAGGAATCGTCCCTATGCAAAGCCCGAGATTTTGACGTCCGGGGTGATGAAGTTGCACGGCGAGTTTTCCGCCCGCCTCGTGTATGCGGTCCGCAAATTTGCGCATAGGTTCGATATGAGAATCCTTGCTCATCGAAAGTTGCGCGAACGCAGCGGCGCCGTGGAAATCGTTGACGCGCGTAATTTCCGTGATGATAAGAGCCGTTCCGCCCTTTGCGCGCTCAACGTAATAGTTCATAAGTTGTTCAGTGGGTTTGCCGTCGAAGTCGCCCATACCGATAAGCATCGGTGCCATAACAACGCGGTTTTTCAGTTGCATGTTGCCGATTTTGATTGGGCTTAACAACGTTTCATATGCCATAATTCACCTCAAAAATTTCAAAGTAATGTATATTATAGCACATACTCAGTGATATTACAAGGAATTTTGACAAATGCTTTAATATTGTATGATCGTTTTGCGCCTTGCGTTTTCCGCCGTCACACGGCAAATAATTTGACAAATTTTGAATAAAGTTGTATAATTAAATGGTAATTTATATTTGCACATATCGGCATTTATCGTTCAAATTACAACAATAAACCTTTGTTTTGGTGATATTATGACAAAACGCGAACAAGCAATGCAAAACTTCAAAAACGGATATAACTGCGCGCAGGCGGTGCTCCTTGCGTTCAAGGACGACCTGAATTTGGACGAAAAAAACCTTGCCCTTATCTCGTCGTCGTTCGGCGGGGGCATGGGCAGAATGCGCGAAGTTTGCGGTGCGGTCAGCGGTATGTTTATGGTGGCGGGGTTGAAATACGGCTACTTCGAGCCGACCGCAAAACAGGAAAAAGCGGATCTTTACGCCCTCATTCAAAAGCTCGCGTCGGACTTCAAAGCACAAAACGGCAGTATTATTTGCAAGGAACTTTTGGGTGTTTCGGACACTTCTCCCACGCCCGAACCGCGCACGGAAGCCTACTATAAAAAACGTCCTTGTGTCGAACTTGTGGGAATCGCCGCCGAACTTATCGAAAATTTGTCCGAAAAATAAAAAATCACCTAAAAACTGTTTACAAATTCAAAATAGTGTGGTAATATAATCTTCGCTATGGACGTTTAACTCAGCTGGTAGAGTGTCTTCTTGACGTGGAGAAAGTCAGCGGTTCGAGTCCGTTAACGTCCACCAAAATAACGCAATCAAACGGTTGCGTTATTTTTTTGTACGCTAACGTCCTCTGCGCAAATACATTTGCGCGGGCTACGCCACGTCACACACTTCGCTTTAAAAATCGCATTATTTCTTTTAATAATGCTCACTCTTGCGCTCGTGTGCTCCTCTTCCCCAAAAGTACAAAAGTATCTTTTGGGAGCCCCATTATTACGCGCTGACCGCAAGCAAAGAGAGGAGCAAGCGCTTGCATTTGCGAAAATCGAGCGTAGCGGACATAGACAACGATTGCACGAATTTTTCGTGCAAAATGCAAGGCATTGTTGCTTTCAACAAATCGTTGTCATAGACGCTTCACTATGCAAGTAAACTTGCTCGTTCCGCTATTAAACGAGTCCGTTCCAAGGGGCAGAGAACACCGAAATCTTGATTTCGGTGTTCGGCGGTTGCTTGCAAACGCTTACGTTGTGTAGCGTGTATGAAATGGTAGATAGTTTGTAGCATTTCGAAAAGCATAAATGGTACGCCCAACGCAGAGTAGCCCCGTTAACGTCACGCCCGTTAACGTCGCTTTTTGTCCTCGGCAATTCTCTTTACAGCAACGAATTACTCTCTTATGTCATTGCGAGGAGGATATCGGTGTCTCCAAAAGATACTGACTAATGGGCCCCGCGGGATACTGTGTACCCGTGGGGAAAAGGAGTATGCGAGCGTAAGACAACCGACTGTCGCTTGCGACAATCGGTTGGTCAAAAACGAAGCAATCGGGGCCCCCAAAAGATACTTTTGTACTTTTGGGGAAAAGGAGTATGCGAGCGTAAGACAATCGACTGTCGCTTGCGACACTCGATTGGTCAAAAACGAAGCATACGACGTGAGTAGCCCCGCTAACGTCCTTCTATGCGCTCTTTTGCTTGTGTCAGTTAATACACCGTATCGTATCGGCTCATCGTTTCACAAGGTGTCCCTTCCGGGAGATTGCCACAACACCGCAAGGCGGTGTTTCGCAATGACGTATTGAGGGCGTTCCTCAGAATGACAGAAGCGAGTGCACCACGCAACTCTTAAAATGGCGTATGCTCGCTATTCATTATTTTACCTTGTAAAAACAATACTTTAACACCTTGTTTTGTCAATTGAATATACTTTTCTCGTTTTTTGTTTTTCACAAAAAACGGCGCAATTCTTTGACATTGGCGTCATAAAGTTTGATGAGTTCGCCGGCAAACGGGGTATCCTCGTGACTATAAAGGTGCGACGTTTTGACAACGTCGTTAATGCCCATATTGTTGCCCTCGATAAGCATTTCGGCGATGTTGGTCGTGGACTTGTCAAGCCCCGATTTCATCTTTACGCCCATTTTCATCATTGCCCTTTCCATCTTGTTGGGGTACGTTCCTTCGACCGCTGACGGCGTATCTCCAAGCTCTTTCGAAGCCCTTTCGGACAAATCCAAAATCTTTGTTTTTTGTTTCCACAAAGTTTCGCGCAGTTTAGTATCTTTGACGTTTTCCCAAATGTTATCGATGGCGTCCACGCCGACGTTGCAGTTTTTGATGACTTCTTTCAATAAATTCATATTTGCCTCCATATCGGAGTTTGTGCAAAGCGCAAAAAAATATGCCACCGCATTACACGGTGGCAAATTTTCATTGTTTTTTGATTTACGCATTCATATCGGAAATGAACTTTTGGAGCGTTTCCTGAGCGTTGCCAAGGTACAGATACACGCCGTTTTCGCGAGTGTACAAGGGGTTGTCAACGCCTGCGTAGCCGGGTTTCAAGTCGTAGTTGAAGATGAAGATATTCTTGCAATCCGCGACGTCCAAAACGGGCATTCCATAAATAGGCGTGCCTTCCGCGGTGTTTGCGGCGGGGTTCAGAACGTCGTTTGCGCCGATGACGATCGACGCGTCAGCCGTCTTGAACTCGGGGTTGATATCGTCCATTTCGTACAAATCTTCGTAGTCAACGTCGGCTTCACACAGCAATACGTTCATGTGCCCGGGCATACGTCCCGCAACGGGGTGAATTGCGTATTTGACCTTGGTGCCGTTTGCGACGAGTTTGTCGGCGAGTTGCTTTACAAGGTGTTGAGCCTGCGCGATTGCCATACCGTAACCGGGGACGATAATCACGTTTTTGGCGTCCAGCAGAAGTTTGGCGGGGTTTTCGACCTTTTTGGGTGCGTCTTCCGTCTTTTCCGCAGTTGCCTCGACGGCAGGTTCAGCCGTATCGGCTTTTTCAAGCGCGACTTCGGCGGGTTTATCCATATCGGCGATGAATTTTTGCAAGGTGTCTTGAGCGTTGCCGAGATACAGATGGACGCCGTTTTCACGCGTATAGATGGGGTTGTCAACGCCCGCGTAGCCGGGTTTCAAGTCGTAGTTGAAGATGAAGATATTCTTGCAATCTGCAACGTCCAAAACGGGCATTCCGTAGATAGGCGTACCTTCCGCGGTGTTTGCGGCGGGGTTCAGAACATCGTTTGCGCCGATGACGATTGTGGCGTCTGCCGTCTTAAACTCGGGGTTGATATTGTCCATTTCGTACAAATCTTCGTAGTCAACGTCGGCTTCGCACAACAATACGTTCATGTGTCCGGGCATACGTCCCGCAACGGGGTGAATTGCGTATTTGACTTTCGTTCCGCCTGCGGTAAGTTTGTCGGCAAGTTGCTTTACAAGGTGTTGCGCCTGCGCGATTGCCATGCCGTAGCCGGGGACGATGATGACTTCTTTCGCACCGTTGAGGCTTGACGCGTAGTTGGTCTCAGTTTTCACTTCGACGGGTTTGACTTCGGCGGTTTCAGCCTTGACTTCGGTGGTCGTTTCGACGGGTTTATCCATATCGGCGATGAATTTTTGCAAAGTTTCTTGAGCGTTGCCGAGATACAGATGTACGCCCTCTTCACGGGTGTAAATGGGGTTGTTGACGCCGGCGTAACCGGGCTTCAAGTCGTAGTTGAAGATGAAGATATTCTTGCAATCCGCGACGTCCAAAACGGGCATTCCGTAGATAGGCGTGCCTTCCGCGGTGTTTGCGGCGGGGTTCAGAACGTCGTTTGCGCCGATGACGATTGTGGCGTCAGCCGTCTTGAATTCGGGGTTAATGTTGTCCATTTCAAACAAATCCTCGTATTCGACGTTGGCTTCGCACAGCAATACGTTCATGTGTCCGGGCATACGTCCCGCGACGGGGTGGATTGCATATTTGACCTTGGTGCCGTTTGCGACGAGTTTGTCGGCAAGTTGCTTTACAAGGTGTTGAGCCTGCGCGATTGCCATGCCGTAGCCGGGGACGATGATGACTTCTTTTGCACCGTTGAGGGTTGCGGCGTAGTTAATTTCGGTTTTCACGACGGGTTTTTCGGCTTTGACTTCTTCTTTTGCGACAGCGGGTTTATCCGCTCTGACTTCCGCAGGAGCGGGAGCGGGGGCGGGTTTCGAGTCGCCGGACGTACCGCCAAGAAGGATTGCGCCGAGTTTTCTGTTCATTGCTTTGCACATAATTTGCGTCAAAAGGAGTCCCGACGCGCCGACGATACCACCGACGGCAACCAGCAATAAGTCGTTGATTGCAAGACCGGCGATTGCGCCCGCGACGCCCGAAAGGCTGTTGAGCAAAGAAATGGTGATGGGCATATCCGCGCCACCGACACGAATTGCGAAGATAAATCCGAAGAAGCCCGAGATAACAAGCAACAACGCAATCATGATACCGCAAAACGCTTTGATATCCATGCCGAGCACGATTTTGCCACTGCCCGCAAGAGCCGCAACCGTCGCGAACACGACGATAAGCGCGAGCGTCAACATAAGACTGCCGACGGTCATAGCCTGATGTCCCTTATAGACAACGGGTTTTTGCGGGAGAATTTTGTGAAGTTTGCCTGCCGCGACAAGGCTTCCGATGAGGGTGATCATACCGACTGCAAGCGCAAGAGACGACGTCGTCGTGGAGAATCCGTCAAAGCCCGTGCCTACGCCGAGCATAGCGAACGCGCCGACGATTGCCGATGCCGCACCGCCCAAACCGTTGAGCAACGCAACCATCTGAGGCATTTGAATCATCTTGACTTTCTTTGCAAGGACGATACCCGCAACCGTGCCGAGTGCGAGACCGATATAGAGCGTCCAGACAGTCGCGATGTGATTTGTGCCGTTGCCGTAAACGATAATGAGGATTATTGCAAGGAGCATGCAAATCGCGCTGAAACGGTTGCCGATTTTGCTGTAAACGACCTTGCCCATCATAGCGATGCCCAAAAGCACGCCAAGCGACAGTACGATTGCCATTGCAAGGTAGATCCAGTCACGAACAGAAGCGCCCGAGCCTGCGCCCGCCGATTTTGCGATGACGTCCATACAGCAAATAACCGCAAGAAGCCCCGCGCCGACGATTGCCGATGCGACGTAAATTGCGGTTTGTCCCTTTGCTTTTTTCTTTGCGATCATGCCGAGCATACGGTCGGTGACCATAAATCCGCCGACGACGTTGACCATTGCAAGAGCGATTGCAAGCGAACCGAAGATCGCCGAAAGCACGACGCCCGCCGTCCCGAGATTGAACAGCGATGCGCTTGCCGACAATGCGCCAAGCACCGTCACGCCCGACAATGCGTTCATACCCGACATAAGCGGAGTATGCAAAAGCGTGGGAACGTTGGAAATAAGTTTGTAACCGACGAGCGTCGCAACAACGAATACGCCAAGAAGAATCAATTGGAAATAAATTGCCTTCTCAAGACCGAAGTTGCCCATTGCAAGAGCGCCCGTCATAACAGAGTTTAACGTTGATAACATATTAAAGACCTGCCTTAATCATTATTAAAAATACCCCCTGCCCGCAAGCAGGCAGGGGATTGCCTTTTATTGATAAAATTTTACGAAAAATGGTTTTTCGTCACCGTTTAGCCATTGAACTATGTATGTTCTCGGCAAAACGGCAAGATTTGGATGAGATTTTGACGTTTCTTGTGGCGTTCTGAAAATCCTCAATAACAGATTTCAGCATCGCGTTAATGTCAAAATTTACATTCATTAAGCGACGAGATTTAGATGAAGTTCTGACGTTTCTTTTAATGTTCCGAGTTTTCCAGTGTACTACCACGTACACGAAAACTCGGGTTCTTAAAAAAACTCAGAAATTCGCTAAATGTCGGCGATTAAAGTCCCATCGCCTCGCGAGCGCCCTTATGCACAATCTCTCCATCAAGGGTGACAAGGATGCTTTGAACGATTTCGTCATTCATATCGAGTTTCACACTGCCGTCTTTTGCGAGGAAGGCGAGCAGGTTGTAAATGTTGTATGCGAAGAGCCAAGTCGAGCTTGTGGGAAGTTGACCGGGGATATTCTTGATACCTTCGATGATGACGCCGTGTTTGATGTCGCGAATGCCGGGGCTGGTGATAGCGCAGTTTCCGCCTTGGTCGATGGAGATATCGATAATTGCGGAGCCGGGCTTCATGGAAGCGACCATTTCATCGGTGAGGAGCGTGGGAGCGAGTTGTCCTTGGAGGAGCGCGGAGCAGAAGATGATGTCGGCGTTTTTGACGGCGTCGGCAAGAGCTTCGCGTTCTTTTTCAAGCCATTCTTCGGGGAGGCGTTTTGCATATTCTACGACGCCTACGCGACGGACAGCGATTTCCTCGGGAACGCCGGTCGGAACGATTTTCGCGCCGAGAGACATTGCCTGTTCGTTTGCGGAAGGACGGATATCTGCAGAGTAAACTTTTGCGCCCAAGCCTTTTGCGGTTGCGACTGCACGAAGACCTGCAACACCGGTACCGATGACGAGAACGTTGGCGGGTTGGATAACGCCGACTGCCGAACCGATCAAGGGCATAAATTTGGAAATATCGTTTGCGCCCATGAGCATGCCTTTGTAGCCTGCGCAGGTGCTCATCGAGGACAAAGCATCCATGGATTGTGCGCGAGAAATACGGGGTACACCGTCAAGGGTAAGACCGATTACGCCTGCCGCCGCCATATCTTTGACCATTTGGTGGTTGACGGGAGATGCGGGGTGAATGAACGTAATGAGGTATTGACCTTTGTGCATCATTGCGATTTCGTGTTTGCCTTTTTCTTCGTTGAAGAGAGGCTCTTTAACTTTCAAAATAACGTCGGATTTTGCAAAAATTTCTTCGCAATCTTCCAAAATGGTTGCGCCCGCGGCAAGATAATCTTTGTCGTGATAGTGCGAGCCTTCGCCTGCTCCTTTTTCGAAAAGAACGGTCATACCGGAGTCGACCATCTTTTTAACGGTGTCGGGAATTGCTGCAACACGAGCTTCGTCGTGCATAATTTCCTTGGGGATACCAACTATCATAATTATTACTCCTTATTTAGGCTTGCGCCCTTTTTTTTATAATTTTGCGCAGATGCGCATATTTTACTTTTCTTTTTTCGCCTTGACGGGGATGTTGTAGTCGTTTTTCGGACTGCTGAGCACAATGCTGGTTTGCGTCTTTGAAACGCCCGGAATGCTCTTTATCTCGTTCAGGACGTTTTCGAGAGTCCTCGTGTTGTCGGTGACGACCTTCAAGAAGTAGTCGAACTCGCCTGCGATATACAAACATTCGGCAATGTGGTGATTGCTCTTGACCGCAGTCACGAAGCCGTCGTTGAACTTCGGGTGGTCGATTGCGACGCTTATCAGCGCGGTGACGTCTTTTCCGAGTTTTTCGGGGACGATAATCGCGGTGTAACCCTTGATAACCCCTGCGCTTTCAAGCTTTTTTATGCGTTCGATAACAGTGGACGTGGACAATTTCACCTTCTCGGCGATTTCGGACGAATTCGCTCTGGCGTTTTTCATAAGACACTGCAAAATTTTTACGTCTGTATTATCCACAAAACACTCCTTTCCTCTCACCATTTGATTTTAACATACGTTAAATGCGGTGTAAACGATATTATTCATTTTTTTCCGAATTTTTTACGGAAAAGCGTTCTTGTAACAAAATTTTTTTCGGAAATGGGCAAAGATAACAAAAAATTTCAATATCGGTCAAAATTTTACAATTGTAAAAAACGACGCCGAGATTTTTCACTCGACGTCGCCTGACTTTCGGTTCGAAAAAACGGCTGTTTCCAGCCGTCTTATTTCGTTATTTTCCGCGCAAAGTCACGGTTTTGTCCTTTTCGTACAGGACGGCGTAATAGGTGTCCGTCCACTTGCCCTTCGTAGGGTATTCCATTATTCTTTCCTTGACGTGCGGGGTGTAGTCGGTGCTTAAAATATTCGCGCCCGATTCGATGCCGTTTTTGTACCAGTGTTCTTTGACGACGGCGTATTTGTCAAGCCTTGTCCTGACCATAAAGTTGTCGCGGTTTATCGCTTGCGCGATACTGTCTTTTGCTTTCGTCGGATCGTTCAAAATCGTCGTGAACGCGAAACGGGAATAAGCCTTGCCTTTTTTCAGGACGGTCGTGTATTCGAGGGCGATATTCATCGCGCTTTTTTGCATATCGGGATCGCGGTTCATATACGTTTCCAAGCTGTCTTTTTCGTGCAGAAGGAAGATGATTTTGCCCTTCAAACTTTCGACGGTGGGATAAGCGTTGTTTTTGCGGAATTCGTCAAAGTCCTTTACGCCCGCCGTGTCCAAAAGTTTTTTGGGCGTCACGAGTTTGTCCCCAAACGCCGAAAAGAGCATTTCGTCGAACTTTTCAAACGCTTCGAGGTCGAAGTTTTTCCCGCCTTTCGGCTCGACAAGCACGATAATCGGCAGAGCGTCGGGGTTTCTGTCCATCCACATTCTGATTTCTTTAAGACCTTTGTCGAAATTTATCATGGTGCTGTTGGTTTCCAACAAGTCGCCGTGCAGACACTCTATTTTGAAGCCGTCGTCGGTTTTTATCTTGTTGGCGTCCAACTCGATACTGCGGATACCGCAATTCAACTGCTCGGTTATCGTATCGAAGATATAGTCAAACTTTTTGCCCATAATCGCGCCGAACGGACCGTGATAAAAAAACTTCGTTTCGGGAGTAAGCCCCGTCTTATAACTGTTGTGCGAGGCAATGTATCTGATTTCGTTGAGCTTTGCGCCGTAGACTTCGGACAGCGTCGTGCGCGTCAAAAAATCCTCTTCGTTCACCCTTGAAAAGTTTGCGTCGTTTTTATAGCACTGTTCGAGATAGGCAACGTATTCTTCCTGCCAGTTTATCCAGACCTCTTTTGCGTCCTTTGCCGACACCGTCGCCGAGATGAACCCGGCCAGCGCAACAAGGAACCACGCCGAAAACGCCCAAATAAATATAACGAGCGCCCACTTTCCGCCCTTGGACATCGGTTTTCTTGCTTTTTTCGTCATAATATCACCCTTAATATTGATATATAAAATATACCATAATAAAAGGTGGTTTGTAAACCCGTATTCGGTGCAAAAAAAATGATGTATGCAAAAAAAATTTATTTCAAACTATTGACATTCGCGATTTTTGTGATATGATATATATCGTCAGGCGATATACATAAGGAGGCGAAATATAAAATGGCTATTAGCGCGGATATGCTACGCGGTCACACCGAAACGATAATTCTTGCAAGGCTCATTGACGGCGACAGCTACGGCTATGAAATAAGCAAGTCTATCGAGGAGTTGAGCCGTGGGGAACTTATCCTCAAAGACGCCACTCTCTACACCGCTTTCCGCCGTATGGAACACGACGGATTTATCGAAAGTTACTGGGGCGAAAGCGATGCGGGCGCAAGACGCAGATATTACCGCATCACGAAAAAAGGTCGCTCATTTTACGAATTCAACAAAAACAATTGGTTCGACGCCATAGAAATAATGAAAGATTTAATTAACGGAGGAAACAAATAATGTTAATCGACCGCTTCAAAAAGTATCTCGAACAACAATTCCGCGCTATCTCCCCCACCAAAGAGGCGATGGAGTACCGCGAAGAAGTCTTGCAAAACCTGCTCGACCGCGCGCAAGAGTACAAAATAAAAGGCATGACCGACGAAGACGCCATCTACGACTTGTGCATCGACAGCCTTGGCAAGTTCAAAGATACGCTTGTCGATTTTGAAAACAGGCTCGACAACGTCAAGCGCGCAGTGCCCCGCATCGGAGCAAGAGTTCTTACGGGCATCGCAATCGCGCTTTTCGTGATTATCGGGTATCTGTCGGTCAGTTTCGCAACCCGCGCTTGGGACAAAACTTGGCTTATTCTCGTCGGCGGTGCGTTTATGGGCATTACCGCGGGCGCGATTTTCGGCATCATCGTCTTTGCAAAAAAGAAAAGACGCCTTGCCGTGCGCGGACTGTCCCACATTATTCTTGCGCTTGCGTTCACCTTTATTTTCTTGATTTTGCAAATCCTCGTGCGCTTCCAATACAGCTGGATGACATTCCTCGTAATGGTCGTTGCAATGCTCATCACCGACACGGCGGAGGCGTATTCCTACGGCAGTAAAACCCGTCTTATCGACCTTTTGGCAACGGTTGAAGTGACGGCGGTTATGATGTACGTAATGCTGGGCGTGACGCACGTTATCAAGTGGAACCCGTGGTGGCTGTTGCCTGTCGGAGCCGCTCTTGTCGACGTGATTATCCTCATCGTATCCCTTCTTAGATATTCCAAGAAAAAGGAAAAAGCCATTGCCGAAAAGAAGGCGCGTATCGACGAAGCGTACTACACTATGTGGAACGACGAAAATAAATAACACACACTTTATCTCGTAAAAACATTACGATAAACCCTTTATTTTGATATTATGAGCAAAACTATAAAAGCCGAAATGTGGGATAAGATGCAATATCTTTTCCGCAACTATTACGACCGTATGGTGCACGCGACGCTCACCTTCGACGGGCTTTTGGACGAAAACGTTCTCAGAAACGTGCTGGTCATCATGTGCGAAAAAGCACCCGTCCTGCACAGCAGTTTTCACGAAAACCCCGTCAACCCTTACTGGAAGGTCGAGCCTTACGTCGTCGATGATATTCTGACGGTCAAGGACAGCGACGATCCCGAAAAGGAAGCCTACGATTTCTTGTGCCAAAGCATACCCGTCACGTCAAACGTGCAGTTTAAGGTGCTGGTTTTGAACAAGGACGGCAAATCGACTTTTTCGATGATAGTCAACCACATGTGCTTCGACGGCGGAGATTTCAAGTACTTTTTGAAAAAGCTTGCAAAAAACTACAACGCTTTTTTGAACGGCGAAAACCCCACCGACTTAAAACAAGGCACAAGAAGCGCGGAACAAGTTTATACCAAACTTGACGCGCCCGACAAAAAAGTCGCCAAAGGTCTTTACAAAAACATCAGCGCAGTGAAAGATAAGCACGTCTTCCCGCTGACCGAGCCTCGCCCCGACGACTATACGATGATAAATATCCGAAAAATCGACAGGGACACTTTCGTCAAGATGAAGGACACCGGCAAACGCTTGGGCGTCACCGTCAACGACGTACTGCTTGCCGTTTACGTCCGCGCACTTTACGACATATCGAATATGCGCCCCGACGAAACGCTGTCAATCCCCTGCATGGTCGATTTGCGCCGTCATATCGAAGGCGGTGAGGACGCCGGCGGTCTTGCCAACCACACGGGATTTATGCTCTGCACGGTGCACGACAAAGGCGAAACCATCAACGACACCCTCATCAACGTCATGCGCTCCACAAAAAAGAGCAAGCGCGACAAATATATGGGACTTTACAGCCTTCCTCTTTTGAAGCTCGCCTATACGATTTTGCCGTTTTCGATTTCGGAATTCGCCATAAAACTTGGCTACGACAACCCGCTTATCGGCATGAGCAACATCGGACTTTTGCCCGTGGACAAGCTGACTTTCGGCGGTGCGAAACCCATCGACGGCTTTATGACGGGCGCGGTGAAGTACAAGCCGTTTATGCAACTTGCCCTGACAACTTTGAACGACGCCGTCACGATGACGATTGCGATACGCGGAAACAACGACGACAAGGTCATCGTCCAAAAGTTTTTTGACCTGATCGTCGCAAATATCAACGACTTTATCAAAATCAACGAATAGATTCCCTCCAATCAAAAACCGCCCGAAAATTCGGGCGGTTTTGCTTTTCTTCGATTGCTTATTTTTCCAGACGTTTTATCGCTTCGAGCGCACTGTCAAGATAGTTTGCGTCCAGCGTTTCGATTTCCCCTTCGTCGCAGGCTTTTGCGATTTCCTTGTCGAACGGGATACGTCCCAAAACTTTGAGGTCGAACTCGGTCGCGACTTCGTCAACCTTACTTTCGCTGAAAATCGAAAACTCCTTTCCGCAGTCGGGGCACTTGACGTAACTCATATTTTCAACGACGCCAAGCACGGGAATATTCATCATATTCGCCATCTTCACGGCTTTGCCGACAATCATCGACACAAGTTCTTGCGGACTTGTCACGACGATAATTCCGTCAACGTTGAGGCTTTGGAAAACGGTGAGAGGCACGTCGCCCGTTCCGGGAGGCATATCGACGTACATAAAGTCTACCTCGCCCCACACGCAGTCCGTCCAGAACTGCTTGACCATGCCCGCAATCACGGGACCACGCCAAATTACGGGATCGTTGTCGCGCTCCAACAAAAGGTTTGCCGACATAATCTCGATTCCGCCCTTTGACTTTTCGGGATAGAAAAATTTGCCGTCGCTGTCAACGGGACCTTTCACGTTGAACATGCGCGGAATTGACGGGCCGGTGATATCAGCGTCCAAAATCGCCGTCTTAAACCCTTGTTTTGCCGTCAAAGACGCAATAAGCCCCGTTACCAACGATTTGCCTACACCGCCTTTTCCCGACACGATACCGATGACGTGCTTGACCTTTGACAGTTCGTTGACGGCAACGGTAAAATCTGTTTTTTCATTGCAATTCCCACGGCTTTCGCAAGAACCGCAATCGTGCGTACATTCGCTCATAATCTCACTTCCTGTTTTCTATATTATTTATTAAAAAGTCTATTCCCCTTTTTAAGTCGTTGTAAGTTGCGTCAAAATCCCCCGTGTAGTACGGATCGGCAACGTCGCGCGTTTCGCCCGAAAACTCCAAAAACTTTTTTACCTTGTTCCCTTTATCGGGCGCGAAAAGCCTTTTCAGATATGCGACGTTTTGGTCGTCCATGCCAACCGTGAATAATACAAACTGTTAGAAATCGCCGATATTTCCGTGCTTTTCGGCAATTACTCACTTGTAGTACAAAAAGTACAACTGCGTTCGTCTTTTCCAAAAATCATCGAAACTCTCGACGGTTTGGTCTAAGGAGTATTGCCCCCGCGTTTTTAGACGAAAACAAGGCACGCGAGCGGGTTAATACTGTATGTATAAGCCGTGAGCGCAACGAAGTTTTAGTCAAAAACACGGAGCAAGACCATAGTTCGTATTATTCACGGTTGGCATACCAAGAAACAAATCGTACTTTTCATAGTCGGATTTTTTGACGGGCTTTGAATAATGCGGATAAGTCGAGACGCCATGCTCGTGCAGTTTTTCAAGGGCTTTCGGATAAGTCGGATTACCCTCTTCAAAGGAGCAAGTCGCCGAGGAATCGATTGTATATTTGCCACTCAATCCCCTTTTTTGCAAGGCGTCGTTCATCATAAATTCCGCCATTGCGCTTCGACAAATATTCCCAAGACATACAAACATTATTTTCATGACATCGGCTAGCATAAGTAAAATGATAACACTTTCGATATGCAAAGTCAACGGAGTAAGGTTGGAAGTATCGTTTCTTTTCTTTATTTTCGGTTTTTTGAAAAATTCCGCAAAAAAGCCCGCAACCGCGGGCTTCCTGATTTGAATTTTCTGCTTATGCGGATTTTTTGGCTTTTCTTTCTGCCCTTACCGCTTTGCGCTCTGCCTTTTTCGCTTCGCGTTTTTTGTCGAATTCCGCACGTTTAAGGTCGATTTTATCCTCGATTTCGCCGACGGTCGCCTGGAATCGAACGTTATACTTTTTGTCAAGCGCCCACATACACGCAAACACTACGACAAGTATCGACCACACGACGGCAAGGACTTTCCACATTGCGGGCGTTATACCGCGGTACAAGCCGAAGAACGCCTGTATATCTATGAACGACAACTGTACGAAATAGCACAGCACCAACAGTCCGATTACGCCCAAGAACAGCACAACGTGCAACAAGTTGAACGGCCAGCACGACTTGAATACGAACAAGTATCCCGCAAACACCGTCGCAAGGAAATAAAGCGCGTGTTGCTCGTCGTTGGTAAGTCCCGTCAGTATCGTCTGCGTCGCCACGACAATGGATATAATACCCACCATAACCGTTACCACGCCCGGCACGGTATTCATAATTACCTTTGGCAAAAACCTGCCTTCCACGCGATTTTTGTTGGGTTCCAACGCGAGTATCGACGACGGAATACCTATGGTCACACCGCCAAGTAGCGTCAAATGTTTCGGCTCGAACGGAAGTATCGACGGCACGATAAGGAACAACAACGCGATAATCAGGTTGTAGCCCGTCTTGACAAGGAACAGCGACGCCGACCTTTCGAGGTTGTTTATGGAGCGTCTGCCCTCGGCAACGACTTGTGGCATCGATGCAAAGTTGCTGTCGAGAAGCACCAAACTGCTGACGTTTTTCGCCGCGTCCGAACCCGACGCCATCGCAACCGAACAATCGGCTTCTTTGAGCGCAAGCACGTCGTTGACGCCGTCGCCCGTCATCGCAACGGTGTGTCCGTTTTTCTTCAATGCCTTGACAAGCAACAGTTTTTGGTCGGGCAAAACACGCCCGAATATAGTATATTTTTCCGCCGCCTCGATGACTTCCTCATCGGTTTTCAGCGTTGACATATCGATGATATTGTCGCAGTCTGTCAGTCCCGCGCGTTTTGCGACGGCGCGCACGGTCACGGGGTTATCGCCCGAAATAATCTTGACGGTGACGCCCTGTTCTCTGAAAAACCTGAGCGTATCGGGGGCTTCTTTCCTGATTTTGTCGGCGATGAAAATAAACCCCATTGTCTTTAACCCCGCGGGCAAGATGTGTCCTTCCATGGCGTTTTCGGACGACGCAAGCACAAGCACCCTGAGCCCTTCTTCGGCTTTTTCGCGGGTGAGCGCGGAGATTTCATCTGCGGTGTCGGGGAACACGAATTCGGGCGCGCCCAAGACGTAACTTATGCCGTTAATGACCGCCCCGCTCCATTTTCTGTCCGACGAGAACGGGACAACGTAGGACGCTTCGCCCGTTACCTCGTACGACGCAACGTAGTTTTTAACCGCAGACGCCGTTGCGTTTTCGTCGTTGACCGCGCTTGTCAGGTTTTTGAGATGACGGCAAAATTCCGCCTCGGACATATCGACGGGGTTCACGCCGTGAATTTCCATACTACCTTCTGTAATGGTGCCCGTTTTGTCCAAACACAAGACGTCCACCCTTGCAAGCGTTTCGATGCAGTACATATCCTGCGCGAGGGTGTGACGGCTGGCAAGCCTTATTACGCTCAAACAAAACACCACCGACGTCAACGCAACAAGCCCGTTCGGAATCATTCCTACAAGCGTGCCGATAGTTGTGAGAACGGTGCTGTTTGCGTCGTTGCCCTGTATAAAAAACTTGACGCAAAACAGCGCGATACCCAGCGGTACAATGACCGCCGACATGGTTTTTATGATTTTATTGAGTGAATTTTTGATGACGGAAACGGGTTTTTTGAAATACTTTGCGCCGGCGGAAATCTTCATTGCGAAGTTGTCCATGCCGATATGCACGACTTTTGCCTTGGCGCGTCCCGACACGACGTAACTGCCCGACATAAGTTCGTCCCCGACATTTTTAAGGATTGCGTCGGGTTCGCCGGTGATAAGACTTTCGTTGACTTCAATCGAGCCTTCGACAACCACCGAGTCGGCACAAATTTGGTGTCCCGCCTGCAAAATGGTCAAATCGTCCAAAACGACGTCTTTTACGGCAACTTCCTTTTCTTCGTCGTCGCGAATGACGCGGACTTTCGGCGCGGAAATCAATGACAACTTATCCATCGTGTACTTTGCGCGGAGTTCCTGCACGATACCGATGAGCGCGTTGCCGATGCACAAAAATACGAAACCGTAATTTCCGATTCCATCTTGGTCAAATCCCGAAAAACCGGCGACGATAATCGCCATCACTAAAAAAACAAAGTTGAAAAACGTGAAAATATTATCGACGAGAATTCTGAAAACGCTTTTCGTCTTAATTGTTTGCACGCCGTTGACAAGTTTATTCTTGACGCGTTCCTCGACCTCTGTTACAGTGAGCCCGATATTAAGATAATTGTCAGATGTAAATTCCTCTTTCATACATTCCACGTAATAAGTAAAGTAATATTATTATTACATTAAATATACGCAATTGTCAAGAAATGACAAAAATATGAACGATTATTCAATATGTTTTTACAATCGTAATGTTTTTAAATGGCTTTTTACAAAAAATAAGAGCGTCGGTTGCCCGACGCCCTTGCGTTTTTATTCGATTATTTGTTCGAGATTTTCTTATCAAAGTTTTCAAGAGCGCGTACAGAAATTGCAAAGCAATCTGCAAGACAATCTTTGTTGAGGTTGTCGTAGCTGTCTTTAACCGTGTGATAATAGTCTTCCAAAACGTGGTTCAAAGCGGTGATACCGGTTGCCTTGAAGCCTGCCTGTGCAAACGCTGCGCTGTCGGTTGCTCCGCCGAACGGAGGAACAAGCGTCTTGTTGCAAGGAATGCCCAGTTCTTTTGCGGCTTCCATAAAGCTGTCGGAAACGTCCTTGTCGGCTTTGACCATAGCGTTGAGGTCGCGATAGTTGACGCCCAAGAATTTGGGATCGTGAATGGTGTCGAAGGAATAAATCCAAGTGGGAACGTCGTCAAACTCGCCTTTGTGCTGTTCGCACCATGCTTTCGCACCGCGGAGACCTGCTTCTTCGGAACCCGAAAGGATAACGCCGACTTCGGTGTGCTCGAGTTCGATACCTTCGTCTTTCATAGCCTTCAAGACAGCGATACCCATAAGGCAAGCGGTGAGGTTGTCGTTGGCGCCGTCAACCGTCGTCTTGGGATCCCACATGCGGTACATACCGAAATAGAAGGGAACGAACGCAAGGTTTGCAACGCCCAGCCAGAACAATACGCCGGCTTCGGGTTTCAAAATCATAGGTCTGCATTTGGTGAGAATCGCCGATGCAAGACTGCAACCCATAAGGAACAATGCGCCGAGAACAACAACAACGATGTTGCCTTCGTAAACTTTTCCGCCGAACCTGTTGTTGACGGGCCAGTTCCACGCTGCGTCGGGGTGACCGTTGAAGAACACACGACCTTTTACTTCGCCCGTGCATTTCTTAATCGCGGTAACGTTGGTGCCTGTCTTTTCGGGGAACAGGAAGTCGAAAGTCTTTTTGTAAAGACCAAATTGCGTAATCATAGCATAAAAACCGAAAACGATAAGCGCAAAGCCCAAAATCGGCAGGAAGAAATACGCGACAAGTCCTGCAAGCACGCAAGTGATCGTGATGTAAATCCAGCCGTAGAAACTACCGGGGTTTTCTTTGAAAGACTCAACGTCGGAGCGCTCGCATCCGCAGTCGTTTTTGAGAACGTCCGCCATATACTCGCACGCGATTCTTTCGCCTTCTTCACCGGGAGTACGCTTGGGCATATCCTTACAAATATGGGTAATTTCGTCAACCATATATTGTGCGGACTTTGCCTTGTTTTCAATCAATTTTGAAAAGTCTGCCATAATTTTCTCCTCTTTGTTTTTTATTTTATTGATATGTTTATAATATCATAAAAACGACGCTATTTTCAAATAAACGACGTCTTTATTTTTTTTCCTATACAAACGACCAAAAATATACAAGAAAACGGTGATGAAACCCGCCGTTTTTTCTCAAACGTCAACGATAAGTCCCTCTTTTATGAACTCGCGCGCGTCGGAGGGAGATTTGCCCTTGTATTTTTGGAAATTGCGATTGAAGCTTCTGATGCTGTCGTAGCCTGCCTTTTCGGCAATTTCTGCAATCGAAAGCGTGGTCGTGTGCAACAAGTCGTCGGCGAAATTTATGCGATAAGAATTGACGACGTCCGAAAAGTTTGCGCCGAAATATTCGTTGAAAATCGCCGACAGATAATTGTAAGAATATCCCATCTTGTCCGCCAAATCTTTGAGGCTGATTTCTTTGGTGAAATTGTCCAAAATATATCTGACGATTGCGGTGAGCCCTTCGTCCTTCTTTTTGTCAAGCGGGATAAACGCAGTGCGCGCCTCGAACTCGGCAAGAATATGATACAAAAACGCTTTCAGCGCGAACGTGTTGGTGACGGTGAAAAGTTTTCTGGTCAATGCCTCGGCAACCGACATGGTGAAAACAGGATACGTCGCGACGTAGCCCAGATGTTTTTCGTAAAAATCAAGCACCCAGTCCTTGGAAAATCTGCAAATGAAAACGTTGCTGTAATCAGGCGACTCATAAGCGTGGACGCACTCGGGCGGAATGACCATACATTTCCCCGCGCGAAGACGATAAATCCTGTCCAGCACCGTGACGTTGGCAACGCCGTCGTTGCAATACAAAAACTCATAAGTGTCGTTGAGGTGCATCGGCAGACTGATATTCTTTTCGACGTCGAATGCAATGAATTTGTCGCCGGAAGTTGTGTGTTTTACGAAATCCAACATATCCCACCTTTCCTAAATCAACTTTATTCTACCACCAAATCTCGGATAAATCAAGCCCTCCTAAACACAAGGAGGGCTTGAAATCATTTTGTTTCTTCGGTTTTTTCAACATTTTCGTCGGCAACGTCGTTTTCTTCATCGCGACGGAACCCTTCGACTTCGGACACGGGAAGCGAAAATACGATTGCGTTCGCTTCGGTGCCTGCGCCCGCCGTCTCGACGATTGAACGCATAATATCCGTTTTCTTTTCTTTTTTGGCGACGATTATGATAATTTCCTTTTCGTGCGCGATTGACACGTTAAAGAATTTTTCGGTGTCCGTACCGCCGGTGCCTTTTGCGTGGATTACGGTTCCGCCACCCGCGCCCGCCGCCCGCGCCGCGTCCATAACGACGTCGGTGTGACCTTCGTTTGCGACAGCCACGATAAGTTCGTATTCAAAATTTATATCAGGTGCTTTCATTTCAATGTTACCTCCGTTCAAAAATCTGAGAGTACTGCCTCCGCCGACGCTTTTTACCGGGACGGATATCACGACACCGTTGCCGGGAGCGTCGATATAAAGACGTCTCTTTTCTTTGTCGATAAGCGCTTTGGTCTTTTTCTCGTCCGCCACCGCAAACACGATACGCTTTTCGGTGGATTCGATACCCCAGAGGTCGCGCACCTTCTGCGACGCCGTGCCGTGCCCGATAAGGGACAAAATCACGGGGATCTCCAGCCTTTGACAAATATTGTTTAATATTGACAATCCGTTGGGATTGATTACTGAAATCACGAAATACATATCAGTTCCCCCACAGTTCGATAATATCGTTGTCGCCGTAGACGACCTCGGGTTTGCTTTCCGCGCGTTGTTTCTTCTTCTTATAGACAAGACCGGTTATCTGAATGGAGATAAGAGGCATCATCGCAACGATGGCGACCGCGCCGAATGCGTCGCTTAATACGTTGCCCCCGCGCGCCTCGCATACGCCGATGAAGAATTGAAGCATAAACGTCGCCGTCATAGGTCCCGACGCAACACCGCCCGAGTCGAACGCGATTGCCGTGAATATGTCGGGCACGAAAAACATAAGTATCAGCGCGATGAGATAACCGGGCACGATAATCCAAAGTATCGATATGCCCGTAAGCACGCGAACCATCGACAACCCCATCGCAAGCGCGATTGCAACCGACAAGCTGATTTTGATGGCTCGTCCCGGGATTGCGCCCGAACTGACGTCCTCGATTTGTTTCTCGAGAACGAACACCGCAGGCTCCGCCGAGATGATAAACCAACCCATAAGCATTGCCACGGGTATGAGAATATATTGCGTCCAACCGCTGTACAATTGTTGTCCGAGGAATAAGCCGAGCGGTGAGAAACCGATGTTTACACCCGTCAAAAACAGCACTAAACCCACGTATGTGTAAAGAATACCGATGAGCGTCTTCAAAAAACTTTTCTTGCTCATCTTGAACGCGGCGACTTGGAAAATCAAAAACAGAATAAGTATCGGCGACAACGCAATCGCCATTTCCGCCATGTACGTCGGGAATGCTTTTAAGTATTCCAACCCCATTTCGGTGGTCGTTTCGGGAATGAACGGCTTGGTAATTTCGGCAACGCCCTGCCCCTTATAAAAGAAGCCCAAAATCAATACGGCAAGTATCGGACCTATCGAGCACAACGCAACCAAGCCGAAACTGTCCGCCTCTGCCTTTTTATCGCTTCGGATATTCGCGACACCTATGCCCAGCGCAAGAATGAACGGCACCGTCATCGGCCCCGTCGTCACCCCGCCCGAGTCGAAGGCAATGGACAAAAAGTTTTTGTCCGCAAACCCCGCCAGCACGAATATCGCAATGTAAAACACGAGGATAAGCCATTTGAGCCGTATGCCCAACAGCGTCCTCAGCATGCACACCGCCAGGAATAATCCGACGCCGACGCCGACAGTCACAAGCAATACTTTGCTGTTGATGTGAGGCACCGTCTCGGCAAGAACCTGCAAATCAGGCTCCGCAATAGTAATAGCAACGCCCAGTATGAAGCTGACGAATAAGATAAGTGGCAGGTTTTTGGACTTTGTAAGAGTCGTGCCGATTCTGCTTCCGATGGGCGTCATCGACGTGTCCGCACCCAGCGTGAACAATCCCATACCCACGATAATCAACATCGCGCCGATAAGGAAGGACAGCAAAAGCCCCGTAGGAACGGGCTGTATCGACAAGCACATTATCGCAACGATGATGATAATCGGCAACGTCGAAACAAAAGACTCCCTTATTTTTTCGGTGATGAGAGCGCGCCTTTTTTGGATGTCGCGCACGTCAATGTTTTTCAGTTTTTTGTTGTCTTTCTTTCTCATTGTAAATATATTATACATAAATATACAATATGTTGCAAGCGATAATTACGGCGATACCGCACAAAATTGTACGAATGTAAAAATAATATGAATTGCCTTTTTACATTCCAAATTGTAAAAATAACCCGATTGATTATTCTTTATGACAGCCGTAAATAATGCAAGATTAGGTCACGCGACACTATTTTCGATGATTTTTGAAAAAGGCGAGCGCAGTTGTACTTTTTGTACCACAAGCGAGCATTTTTTGAAAAGCGCGGAAAGAGTGGCGTTTGGACAAGATTGCATTGTTTTCGGTTGGCATATAACAAAAAAATGCGGTCGCTTTTCAGCAACCGCATTTTATTTGTTATTTATTAAGGCTTAAAGAATGGATTTTCAATATCTTCTTAGACAATCTCATCGATCATCTCATAGAAGTCCCATTTCAAAACGTCCCAGTATCCGCCGACAGTGCCGTGGTCTGCGATGTACAAGCAGACGGAACTGACTTGATTGAACGCTTTGGAAATCTTGCGGTTTTCCAAAACGAATTTGCCATCAATGAGAACGTGTCTTCTGGCTTTGACGTTTTCCAGGGTTTTGCCGTCCTTATAGTTAAGTCCGCCAACACACGCATTGGTGGGCATTGTGCCGTCGCCGTCGCCGTAAAGAATGGCATTGTGGTCGTAGGAATAATACTCGATACTGGTCAGCGGATTATCGTACGCGTGGTTTTTGGTATCCCACATTTCGTACGTAACCTTATTGACCTTGACGGTGTCAGTATCCTGCGTCACGATTTGCAAACTCTTTTTGGTGTTGTAACCGGTGCCCAAGCAATAAGTCGTTTTGACAAGTTCGGGCGCGAAAACGTTCGCCTCGTCGGCATTGTTTTCCTTGACATAGAAAGAGTTCCAATACTCGGGAAGGTCTCTCATGCCGGGCTTGAGTTTATCATAGATGCCGTCGACGTCCGGTCTCCAATCGCTGGTGTGCGCCCACGGACGCGAGCAATACCATGCATACATATCCGTCACGGGCTTGCCGTCAACGTACACGGGGCTTTCGCCCTCTTTGTAATATTCGGAATCCGCAAAGGTTTGGAACGGCAACAACTGCATAACCGATGTCATATTTTGCGCAAGAGGACCTGCGATTTTCTTGACGCCTTCCTTGATTGCGTCGATGCCGAGCACGAGATTGCCGAGTTTGTCGCCGATTGCGCCGGTGACTGCGTCCGCAACACCGCCCGCGGGATCGTCAAGATAATAGATTGCGTCCAAAGAACCTGCGGTTGCGGGAGAGAACGCACGATAAGCTTTCACGATTTGGTTGGGACGCTTGACGGCTTCTTGACCGGGATTAATCTTTTCGGCTTCCAACCATCTGTTTTGAAGCAGTGCTATGTATCCCGCAACGACGGGACCGCCCATACTGTGCGAGGTAAGAACGACTTCGTCCCAGCCGTTGGTTTTGATGAACTGATCCAAAAGTTCGGAGTTTCTTCTGTTGTCCCAACGCCAGTCGTAGTTGAAAACGACGACGTCCCAGCCGAGTTTCTCATATCTTGCTTTGAGGTCGAGGCACTGCTGACGATACGTTGCGATTGCGCCGTACTGAATTTTTTCTCCGCCGGTGTACGCGCCGTATCCGTCGATGATCTTGCCTTCCTCATTCCAGAAAGTGGCTTTGTAGTTGCCGTCCTCTGTGGTGGGCAGTACGTTTGCGGGACGCAGGTTGGGGTTGTTGCTTTCGCCCTGCTCGTTCAGCGTGATTTGCCACAAAAAGTTTTTGGTGCCCTCTTTATACTTCAATACTCCGCCGATTAGGTCGAACGTCGTGCTGTCGGTAAGCACCGACATAACAAGCCCCAACATATCCCCGCCCGGAAACACTTGTTGGAAATAGACGCCCTCTGCAACGGGGTCCCAAACCGACTCGTTCGTCTCTTTGTCGTAAAGACCGCCCGACAACAACGCCGTACAAATGACAACGGCTTTTTTGTTCTTCGCCGAATTCTGCGATGAATCGTCGCACGCCGTCAGAACGCCAAGGCTCAGAACCGCCATCACGACAACCAGCAGAATTACGATTAATTTCTTTCTCGCCTTCATAGTTTCCTCCTCAAAAGGGGACAATAACCCTTATACACTACTATAATAACATTACTTTTTGAAAATAACAAGAACTTTATCAACAATTGTTTTTCCCCCACCCCCAAAAAATCCAAAGAAAAACGGCAATTCCGCCGTTTCGGAATTGCCGTTTTGTATGTTTTAATTATTATTGAAGTTCCGTAAAAAATTACAAAATATAGAATTTTGCATTGTTAAGTCCGATACCTCCAATTGACGTTGCGACATCCTTTGGAGCTTCATATTTTTGAGCGTCGGACAATTTCTCGTTGATTTTCAAAACTATCTCGTTTGTCAACACGATATTTCTTTCCGTATACTCGCCATCGGTCGGGCAGTAACGGATTTCTGTTTTGATGTTTATCGACACAATCGCGCCGTCCTTCATTTCGATAACCATTTCCGACTCGTCTATTTGATTTTGTTCCGCATTGAAATAATTCTCGACGTCTGTGATTTTATTGGTCGGATTTGAGTTTATAACGCTTGTTATTTTACCTTGAACGCCGTGCGTTGCGCTATTGTTGAGATAGATATAATACAAAACCTTGCCGTCTTTTTCGACTTTCTTTATGCAATCTACGTCAGAAGCGTTTGCTTTTGCAACAGCCATAAGATAATCGAATTGTCCGTCCGCACTTATCCCTTCAAGCTTCTCGTTGGTATTTGTACCCTTTCTCGAAATACGATAAACTTCGCCCGTTTTGATATTTCCGATAGTAAATTTAAATTTATCTTTATCATCGGTATCCGTATGTGCATTGTAAACAAAGGAATGGTTAAAATCAACTCTTCCCGTGTCGGCATCCGTGTTTTTATACATTCTCGCAACATACTTGTCCACAGTGGCGTTTATATTCCACGCCGGATCAAATTCATTTTTCGCTTCTAAATCAATGGAATAAGCATTTGAATTTTTCAAATCGGCAATGGCATTTTCAATTGTTGACATTTCTCTTTCAACTGCCTCTCTTTCGGTAATTAGACCTGCTACGGACGGGATAACTACTTCTGTCGAATTCGCCTTTTGCAAATATGTAAGTTTAAATTGAACATTGACACCTTTAACAGGGAACGAAATATCCGCGCTTAATTTGAAGTCGACAAGCTTTTTATCGTTTCCAATATTGAAGTATAAGGATACGCCCATCGGATTGGAAAATGCTACGCCTTTCAAGTCTACTTTCGTTCCGAGTTTTTCCAACACAGAGAGTAATTTTGACACTATAGAATTGTTCGAATGAAGTCCTATCGTCGCAACGTATTTATAATCTGTACGTCCCGACAGCGCGATTTTTTTAACGTTATCTTCTTTAAGCGCATTGATAAGCGATACAAACGGAATGTTTATAAGATTGAGTTCCTCGTCTTCGGCAGGAATAATCGCTGTTTTTTTGACTTCTCCTTTATCGTTTGCAACGACTTTAACTTTCGCATCGTTTTGAGTGTAGATATATTCCGTTGAATCGACAAGCAAAAGACCGCTTGTTTGACGCCAGAATTTGATTTCACCGGTATCTTGATTATATCTATACTTCCCGTCATAATTGGCGTTTGCCGTTTGCGTGATACCTAACGCATCAACAGTGCCAGCAAGATTCAGATAAAAATCATAGTTTTGAACCTTGTCGTTTTTTGCAAGTGTTCGTGCGGAAACCAGCAATTTCGCACTCGGCATAACAATCATTTTTGCATTTAATGTCTTTGGGTTATAACCATCTTTTGACACTGTTACTGTTGCATTGTATTCGCCGATTTCGGTTGCGGTATTGTTATCATACTCAATCGTTGCCCCAGCCGGTGCACCTTTAACCTCGATTTTGTGTTCGGTTCCGTCATACTCGAACGTTGCATCTTCAAAAGTCAGGTTGTCAAATGACGCCAGACCTTTTGTTCCGCCACCCTTGTCGCCGCAGGCAACGAGCATCATCATCACCAAAACGGCAATGACAAGAGTTACAAAGAATAAAATCGGTTTTCTTTTCATTTTGTTTCTCCCATAATATTTTTTATTTGTTTATTTATTTTCGATATTGTAAACGGGTACGAAAACGGCGCAACGATAACGCCGACACCGACGCCGATAAAGAATAACAATACGCCCAGTAAAAATCCCAAGATTGCAAAGCCGATTTTTGCGACTACTAAAAACGCAAGTCCGCCCAAGTCCAACGAGAATATTATCCCCGGAAGTCTAATGGGACGCGTCACAAACCACACCAAAATCTCGGGTATCGGTCCTTCGTCCAAAATGACTTCCGAAACAAAGGCGAACGCCCCGTAAATCATAAATATTGAAAACGGGATAAATATCCCGAGATATTCGTTGAACTCACCGCTTGCCATCAATATAATATTGAATATCAATACCAAAGCGGTAACGATACTTCCCCAAATTATGCTTTTACGTTTTTTCTTTTTGACGTCTTTTGCTTTATTTTCTTTGTTTTGTTGCGCAATTTCCGCTTTCTTTGCATCGATTGCCTTTTGCGCTTCATAACATTTTCTGCACAACACTTTCGGCGCAATCATACCCGCATTGTCCATTGTGACGATTGTCCCGCACGAAACGCAATATCCGATTGTATTCGCCTGATTTTGCTTGACGGCATTTTCGACAGCGGTTGCAATTTGCTCGGACACAACAGCCTCTGTCTCTTGTCCGTCCGATACGGTTTTGTCGTCCGCGGTTTCATGATTGATATCCAAAAAATCATCAATTGATATCTTGAATATGTAACTAATCTTTTTGATGGTTGATAAATCGGGCTCGGCTAAGTTGTGCTCCCATTTGGAAACCGCTTGCGCGCTTACGTTCAGCGCCTCACCAAGCTGTGTTTGCGTCATATTTGCGTTTTTGCGTAATTGCGTTATCTTTTGTCCATAAGTCATACAGCCACCTCCATATTTGAATTATATGTGATTAAACCGATGGTTGCAAACGGAGAGGCTCAACCAAAAGTTGAATTGCTAGAAATTAAGTTGAGTTGATTACATTGCCACAAAAATATGACGAAAAATCGACAATTTTTCAGCGTTTATTCGGCTATTTCGGTACAAAAAATTAAGAGATATATAACAAGAGCCTTATGCTAAAAGTTTACCCCCCCCCCGTATTTTGTCAAGCTGTTTTTTTATACGCTTCGGCAACCTTATAACCGCCAACGTTGCAAAAGCCGAGCGGATAAGGAAAATTTGAATTAAATCGTTTTGGAAAATAAAATAATCAACCACAAAAAAAGCGCGGATCGGCGGGGGATTTGCGATTCGCGCGGGTAAGTTTTAATTTGGTTTTTATGCGGATTTTGACGCGGATTTTGATGCGGTGTGCGGTTTTTTAAGAAAAATTGTATTGAGCGTTATAGATTTCGGCGTAAAAACCGTTCTTTGAAAGCAATTCGTTGTGCGTGCCCGTTTCGACGACGTCGCCGTTTTTGATGACCAAAATTTTGTCGGCGTTGACGATTGTCGAAAGTCGGTGGGCGATGACGAAACTCGTTTTTTCTTTCATAAGCCTATCCATTGCGCCCTGTATCAAAAGTTCGGTGCGGGTATCGACGGAACTTGTCGCCTCGTCCAGAATAAGAAGCGGTCTGTCCGACAAAAACGCTCTTGCAATCGTCAGCAACTGTTTTTGCCCGCCCGAAAGGTTGGTCAGCGACTCGTTGACTACCGTGTCGTAGCCGTCGGGGAGCATTCGTATAAACCCGTCGGCGTGGGCGGATTTTGAGGCGTTGACGACCTCTTCGCGAGTGACGTTGTCTTTGCCGTAGGCGATGTTGTCGTAAATGGTACCGCCGAAAAGCCAAGTGTCTTGAAGCACCATCGAAAAGCAATTTCGGACGCTCTCGCGCGAAACTTTGCCGGTATCGACGCCGTCGATTTTTATAGTGCCTCTGTCCGCGTCGTAAAACCTCATCAAAAGGTTGACTATGGTGGTTTTGCCCGCGCCGGTAGGTCCGACGATTGCGATTTTTTGCCCCTTTTCGACGTGGATATTCAGGTCTTTGATAAGCGGATTTTCGGGATTGTACGAAAACGCGACGTGCTCGAAATCGACAACGCCCTCAACTTTTCTTGGCATATCGCCCGTTCGCACTTCCATCTCGGGTTCGTCCAGCACCTCGTACACCCTTTTCGACGCGGACGCAACCCTTTGCATACTGCTTATCGCGCCTGCGATTCTTTCAAGTGGCGAACTGAACATTTTGGCGTAAATGACGACGGCGATTATGTCCGCGACGCTCACTGCGCCCCCTCCGATTTTCACGCCCTCGATTGCAAAGTACGCGCCGATAAGACAAATCGCAACGTAGGCGATATTGTTGGTCAGCGACACGACGGGAGCGATTATCGACGACAAGAACGTCGCCCTCTCTTCCGCCTTGCACATTTCGTCGTTAAAGCGCGCGTGCTTTTCTTCCTGCTGATTTTCGAGGTTATAACTCTTTATGGTCTGATAGCCCGAATAGGTTTCTTCGACAACTTGATAGATGTCACCCGATGCCTTGAACATAGTGTCGTAACAAGGCTCGCTCTTTCTTGCGATGACGTACGAAACGATGACCGACAACGGCACAAACGCAATCACAATCAGCGCAAACACCCAGTTTATCGTGAAAATCATAACTGTAATCGTCAGAAGTTGCAAAATGCCCATCAACAGCGTTTCGACGATACTATGTATGCTGTTGCCCATTTGCGACACGTCGCCGGTCATACGATCCAACAGTTGTCCCGCCTCGGTTTTGTCAACGTAGGACACCGGCAAAAACTTGATTTTCGTCGACATATCCATGCGAAGTCCCGCCGTGAAGTGCATACTGACAATCTTGTTGGACGCCAGCATTTCGACGTAATGCAAGATGGAATACAGCGTGTAAATGACGATGAGAATTATCAGCGAATTTTTGATTTGTCCGACAAGGTCACCCTCACCGCCGTATGCGTTTATGACGTCCAAAGCGTCCGACAAGAACTTGGGTGCGGCGATATTGACAGCCATCGTGAGCGCGCTCAAAACGCACACCAGCACCATGCCCCACTTAATTCTGCCTATTTCTTTTATCAGGCGCAAGATGATATTTTTCGTCTCCGACCTGCTCAATTTATCTGCATCGCTGAAACGTTTCATACCGCGCCTCCTTCGACGTGTTGTCCCGTTTGCGACTCGTAAATTTCGCGGTATTGTCTGCACGACGCAAGCAAGTCCTTATGCCTGCCTTGCCCAACGATTTTCCCTTCGTCCAAGACGTAGATTTTGTCGGCGGACGACGCCGTGGACGCGCGTTGCGTCATCACGATTTTCGTGCGACCTGCAAGTTTTTCGTCCAAGTTTTTCTTGACGCGGGCTTCCGTCAAAAAGTCGAGTGCCGAAAAACTGTCGTCGAAAAGGTAAATCGAGCCGTTTTTCAGCATCGCTCTTGCAATCGACAAGCGTTGTTTCTGCCCGCCCGACAGGTTACTGCCCCCGCTCAAAATTTCGTAGTCGAGCCCCGTTTCGAGGTTGTCGACAAAGCCTTTCAACTCGGCGGTTTTCAAGGCGTCCAAGACTTCCTCGTCGTCGGCGTCCGAAAACGACATTCTGACGTTACTGCCGATTGTTCCGGAAAATATGGTGGCGTTTTGCAAGACGCACGTCACGTTGTTGCGCACGCGCTTACCGCTGATGTTTTCGGTGTTTTCGCCGTCGAAAGCAATCTCACCCGAAGTCGGGTTGAAAAACTTCATAATAAGTTTGACAATACTGCTTTTTCCACTGCCCGTACCGCCGATGAACGCGACCTTTTCGCCGGGTGCAATTTCAAACGACACGTCGCTTAATGCATTTTCCGACGCACCCTCGTATCTGAAATCGACGTGCGAAAAAGTAAGTCCGCCAAAAAAAGCGGGTTTATTTTCGTCGTCGGGTTCGTTTGTGACTTCCGTTTCAAGTATCTCGTTTATGCGCCTGCTGTTGACGGCGACTTTCGGCAAAAACGCCAGCATCATCGCAAACATCATTATACCGTTCATAACCAGCGCGACGTACTGCACGATTGCGATAATGTCCGCCCCCGTGACCGCCGATTTTCCGCCCTGCATCAGTTTTGCGCCGACGTACAGAATAAGCACCGTCACAAGGTTGAGCCCCAACAGAATTATGGGCGTAAGCATACCCATATTGACGTTTGCTTTTATGATATTTTCAGCCATTACCCGCGTGGCGACGTTGGCGCGTTCGCACTCTTTGTCCTCGCGATTGAACGCTCTGATGACGCGGATGCCCGTCAATCTTTCGCGGATAATGCTGTTTTGTTTGTCGATATACTCGTCGCTCTTTTCCCAAAGTGGCATAATGCGCCTGACGACAAAATACAATATCGCCACCACCACGGGGACGAAAGTAAACATTATGAGCGCAAGCCACGGATCGGCAAGGAACGCCAGCGCGCTTCCGCCGAATACCAAAATGGGAATGCCGATTACGCCCTGCATAAGCATGGCGGCGCACTCTTCCAACAGCCAAATGTCGTTGGTGCTTCTCGTGATGAGCGCGCCCGTGCCCCAGTGATTGAGTTGGTCGGGATTGAGGGTGTTGACTTTTTTGAAAATTACTTCGCGCAGGGTTTTGGAATATCTGCTTATCACGCCCGACGAAACCTTGTACGACACTATGCCGACGACAAGTCCCAAAAGCGACGTCGCAAGCATAATCGCCGAGCAAATCAGCGTGACTTTCATGTTTTGACCGCCGATGCCGTACTCCACTATGTAACTCATAAGATACGGCAACGCAAGACTTGACGCCGAGGTTATCAGCGTCAAAAATACGACCAAAACTATTCTGCCCGCGTCGGGCTTCAAAAGCCGAAGTAACTTGAACATACTTTGAGATTATACCATAACGCCCATAACTTTCACGCGCGTATAGATTACTAAACAAAGTTTTTGATAAAATTAAAATCCGCCTTGTTCAGGCGGATTTTCGGGTGAATATCGTTTTTCTTTTCAGGCGTAGATGACAAACTGCGCCAGCATCAGTATGCCGACCGTCATGCCGAATTCCATTAAAAGTATCGGTCCCGCCCATCTGAACCACTTGGGATAAGTCACCGTCGTAAGTCCCAATATCAGTAAAAGCGCAGCGTTCGTGGGCATAAATACGTTGACCAATCCGTCGCCGAAAGCAAACGCCAAAACCGCCACTTGCGGGTGAATTCCCAGTTGCGAACATATCGCTCCGATCATCGGCATAAGAAGGAACGCTTTTGCACTTCCTGACGTAATAAACAGTTCAAACAACAAAACGACAAGATAAATTATCATTATCAGCGAAGCGGGGCTTTGTCCCTTTGCCACGTTGATGGTATGAAACAGTATCGTGTCCATTACGTTTCCTTCTTCGATTATATAGCGCACACTGCTGGCGATAAGCACCATTCCGGTGGCGGGAAGAAGCGTGAGCGCGCCCTTGCCCATGACCTTTGCCAACTCTTTTCCTTTGAGTCCGCAATAAATGCACGCCACCACTCCGCCGATTATGTAAATGGCGATTGTGATGTACAAAATGTAGTCGGCAAGTTTGAAGTCGCCGAGCGCAGGAATGTACGCGCCCTGTATGAATATCGAAAGCACCGCGAAAACCACGATTGCAATCATACAACCCGCAAAGAATTTCAACGCTTTTGCCTTGCCCGCGTCGTAAACGAACGGACGGTGCTCGAAGTCGAAATTCGCCTTGCGTTTCAAGTCATCTTTATAAACGGGCGAGCGTTCGGGGTGTCTGTCCAGCATTTTTGCGTACGGGAACAGGAACGCCATCAATATAAGATAGGCAAGCACGAACGTCAAAATCCTGACGCCGATTCCGCTGAACATAGGCAAGCCGACAATCGACTGCGCTATGCCCACGTTGAAGGGGTTCACGACGCCAGTCATAAAGCCGAGCCCCGCCGACAGCACCGAAAAACCAAGCCCTATCAATGCGTCCCAGCCCAAGCCGTAACTCAAAATAACCGCGATGGGAACGATGGGAATTACCTCCTCCATCATGCCCGACGTCGTGCCCAAAAACATAAACGTGAACGGCAATAAAAACAGCAAAAGATACCGCTTATTGCCGAAGTTGTGGCGTATGGATTCCACAAGATATACCAAGACGTCGGTTTTGTCCAGCGCACTGAACACCGCGCCGATGACGATGAGCATCAAAAGTATCGCGACAAGCGTCACCGTGCCGTCTCCGCCAAGTACCAAAAACGGCGAAAGCAGTGCCTTCCACCAAGGGAGCCGTCCGAGCGTCGGATCTTCGTGATAATCACCGCTGATATATACGTTGCCGTCGGCGTCGGTGCTTCTTTCGTAGCGTCCGAGTGGCAGAGTGTATGCCATAACTATCGACGCGATAATCAGTAACAGTACAACGACAACCGAGATTATCACCGACGCCTTGCTTATCGCAAGAATTTTCGGCTTGTTTTGCTGAATAGCCATTGCGTCCTTGCCGTTTGTCACGGCGAAATCATCGCAGTTTTCGACGTTTTCTTGGATATCGTCCACCGCGTTTTCTACGACTTCTTCAACGAGATTTTCCTTTGTCGAAAACTCCGTTTGAGACGCCTTTTCATTCCTAATTTTTCTTTTCATAATTTCATCCGAAAATGTAATGACACAACTATACCACTTAATTGATAAAAGAGCAACAAATATCGCATAGTATTATAATTTATTCACAAAATTGCAACATTTTTGCATAAAACTCTCCGCTTCTCCTGCCATTGTCACTGTTTTTTGTATTTTTATTCAATTATTTTTACAAAATTATGCGCATCTAAAAATCCGACGCGGGATGACGTCGGATTTTTGAAACGCTGTGGTTTATGTAATTACTTATTGTCTTTGGCGTTCTCGTCTCTTACGAAGCGGATTTTACAATAATCGGAGCCGTCGGCGATGGTTTGTTCGAGGTTCAGCTTGCCACCAAACTGCGAAATAATGCCTCTGTCCCCGCACATAGCGGCGTCGCAAAGTTTCTTGATTCTTTCGTCGTCATAGCCCATTTTCTGCCATGCTTTTACGAGGGGGCAATAGTGGAAGTTGATGGACAGTTTGTCCTCGGTGGACTCGACGATATCCATTTCAAACACTTTTCTTGCGAACGAATCAAACAAGTTTTTCTTCAGCGTTCTGAAGTCTTTTGAACCGCCCGAAAGTTTTGCGCCTTGGATAACGCCACATCTTCTGATTGCGTCGCCCGCATACTCTTCAAGCGTAAGACCGTGTTTTTCGGCTTCGTCGGTAAGGACGGCGAGCCACATAGCCCTGTGTTCAAGTTGTTCTCTGATTCTAGTTACTACGTATTTGACACCCGGGGTTTTGATACCATTTTCGTTTTTGATGTTTGACATTTGTTCACCTCTTATTATTAAGCATAATGCTAATTATTTCATCGTCAGTTTCTTTCATACCATCCTTGCCAAGGCGCGACACGTTTTCGATTGTGCCCTCGATATCGTTATCGATTATGCCGTCTCCGCCGTTGAACGCGTTGTCGCTCATCGCCATGTAGTACGCCATGATACCCGCGTCGATGCTTGACGATATTTTAGCGGCGCACGAGGACTTCGCTCCGTCGCAGACAATACCCGACACGTTGGCTACGGTATTGGTTATGGCTTTCTCCACTTGGGCAAAAGTTCCGCCCATAAGGTAAGTAAGTCCTGCCGCCACGCCTGTGCTTGCGCTGACCGCTCCGCAAAAAGCCGATAACTTTCCAATGCCTTTTTTGATATAAATGCTGATAAGGTTGCTGAGAAGTAACGCCCTCAACGTGCTTTCCTTATCCTTGTTGTATTCCTTGCTGAATACGCAAATGGGGACGCAAAGCGTGATGCCTTGGTTGCCACTGCCGGAGTTGATTACAACGGGCATCGCGCAACCGTTCATTCTCGCGTCGCTACCCGCCGCCGCCATCGCCCTCGCTTTGAGGTTGACGTCGTTGGGGTAATGCGCCAGCAACGTTTTGCCGATCATCTGACCGTAGTCGTGCCTCATACCCTCTTCGGCAATCGCCATGTTGTAAGTCATTTGTTTGACAAGCAAACTTTCCACTTTCGACAGTTCAACGTCCGTTACGAACTCATAAACGTCTTCTAATGAAAAATCAAAGCAATCTTCTTCCGACTCCTCGCTGTTCGTTGCCAGCAAGATTTCGCCGTTTTTGACGATTTTCACGATGTTGTCGTGCTTGTCTTTAAGTTCGACCTCGGCGCTGTCGTCGCCCGCAAACACTTTTACGATGATATGCAAATTCGCCTTGCCTTTCAGCGGATAAATTTTGCAAAAATCGTTTTTGATCAACTCTTTGGTTTTTGCGACGTCGTCGTCGGTGACTTTCGTCAACACTTCCAGCGACAAATCGGCGTTTCCTCCGACAATCCCCAGCACGCAAGCAACGTCGATGCCCTTCATACCGTTGGTGCACGGCACGGTGACGCTTTTTACGTTCTTGACAATGTTGTTGCTGACGTAGATTTCGACTCTGTCGGGGAACGCCCCCAACACCTCTCTCGCCTTCGCCGACGCAAACGCTATCGCGATAGGCTCGGTACAGCCCAACGCCGTGACTAATTCGTGATTAAGCAAATCCAAAAAACTTTGTTCTTTATTTGTTTGCATTGAAAAAAACCTCCACAACCATCAAAAAACATTTGTCCATAGTGTTTTTATATTCTTCCAAACTCTTGAAATTCGACTTGTCAAACTTGAACGAGGTGATAAGCCCTATCACGCAACTCCAAATGTAGGCGTAACTGAACGCGATGTCGGTGTCCTTTGGAATCAAGCCTTCTTTTGTCGCCTTGTCGAATACCTTGCATACCTTGCTGTTGATCGTGTTGCTGAGCTCGCCGATTGCGAACGCGCTGTCCGCGCCCAACTGCTTGTTTTTGTAGTCAACGTTGCCGATGATACCCATGAAATACACCATGTGGTTTTCTTTGAAATTTAAAACCTCATGACAACATTTCAGATAAATCTCCTTCGCGGGCAGGTCAAGACTGAGTATTTCCTCAAAATTGTCCTTGAACTTGAGCATGTGTCGGTACAAATTGCTCGCGTAAATCTCCTCTTTCGACTCGAAATAAGCATAAATCGTGGGCTTTGTGTACTGTGAATTTTTGGCGATCATTTCTATGGTTGTCTTCTCAAAGCCGTATTTGGAAAACAACTTGTCCGCCTCATCCAGTATATTGTCGCTGTGGAAACGTGCCATTTTTTCTTTGTTCATTTTACCCTCGTACAAGATATTTTACCGTGAGTTAAATTTATTATATCCCTTTTCCGACAATATAGCAATAAGAAACGCACCGATTTTGTTAAAATTTTAATTTGATAGATTTTTTAGTAAACTATGCCAATCGATAATACGAACCGCCCCAAAATAAAAAAAGGAAACGCGAAATTCGCCGTTTCCTTTTTTTGACGCAGATAACTTTTAATATTGCAGAACCTCGCTTATCCAACCTTTCCCCTATAAAAAAGCAACCGATTCCATTGTGAGTCGGTTGCTTTTTGTTTAGTTTTCGCAAGGCATTTTGTCGATATACTCGCAAAAATAGCAGGTTACGCCGTCTTTTGGGGATATCGCGCAGTTGTTTCTGGTGCTGTTGATTGCCGTCATAAGCTCGTACCCTTCAAGCCCGAAAAGGTCGGTTTTTGCAAACAGGTCGCTTGAAATAAACTCGGTCGGACTATCAAATCTTTGAATTTTGACAACCTTTGCAGTCACTTGGGCATAGCGCCCCTCATACGGCCAATACACGCCAACGTCGCCCTCCTCAACGTTGTACTCCTCCTCGCTCGTTGCAAGCACGTTGATGACTTTTCCGTCATTGCAGAGCGAATCGAAACGAGTTGCGGTCATACCCGTTTTGAAATAGCGCGGGTGCGTGAATAGCGACTCGTCAACGTTTTCTTCGGGGTATTTCAGGTCGCTGTCGTTAATGCAACAATCCATATACCAGCCCATATAATCGAGCGGAAAATGGTTGCCGTCAAACACGGCGTGCGCCATAAGCGCGCCCCACTCGCGCATACTGCAACGCACGACTTGTCCCGTGCTCAAAAGTGGCACACATCCGTCGCGTCGCTGATGCGAGTCACCGCCGAAACAATAGCCTTGCTCTCGAATTTCCTTTGCGACGGCTTCCACAACCTTGTCGCTCAGCGGTGCTTCAACATAGTCCGAATCGCCCCACCAAGTCCACCCAACTACCTTGTAGGTCACCTCGCGCGCTTTTTCTTCTTCAAAACATCCCTTCATTTTTTATATAATCCTCAAATTATCTTGATATGCCAACCGTGAATAATACGAACTGTGCCAAAACGCCGATATTTCCGTGCTTTTTGGCACAGTTCGTATTATTCCTGTCTGGTATGGAGATGCGGGGTTTGTAGCAAGCAAAGTTTGCGTAATAGCGGAGCGGGCGAATTTATTCACTAAAGCGGAGCGTCTACGCTCAACGATTTGTTGCGAGCAACAATGCTTCGCATTCGTGTGATAAATCACACAATCGTTGGCTATGTCCGCTACGCTCGATTTTCGCAAATGCAAGCGCTTGCTTCTCTCTTCGCTTGCGGTCAGCCCGGGTACCGGGGTTCACGTTGCAAAGCAACGGCACGGCTTTTGCCGTGCAAAATCCCCGCTTTAGCGACATAGAAAAATAAGTTGAACAGGAGTTCAACTTGTTTCTCGTTTGGTGGAGATGCGGGGATTTGAACCCCGGTTCGTCCTTCTACGTCCGATACCTTCTACATGCTTATTCGGTGATTAGTTTCTCTTACCGTCGTTCGCCGACAGACGGCGGTTTTGAAGAGACGGAGAATGCCGATTTACCTACCGTCGTGAGTAAACCCGTAGCCCGTTCAGTATGACGCCGATTGCTTACGGAACAGGAACGTAAGGTCGACGTGCCACAATAATTAAGCGGCGAATGCGAACGCAGGAGCGTTCACTTTTTCGTTATTTTTTGCGTTTAATTTTAATTTTCCGTCTTTAACGCAGTCGGACCTGCGACATGCTTCTTATCGCCCATACAAAAACGTCGAATCCAAAAACATCCCCGTATTGAAAAATAACGAAATCTATTAAGTTGTAATATCCTGCGGTTTATCGCGCGGATTTGCACGATAAACCGTATGATTTGCAGTATTATTATATGCCGATTATTTTGAAATCGTGTCGATTTCGTACGGCGTGACCTGATAAACGTAGTAGTTGAGCCAGTTGTAATACAAGAGATTTGCGGTACTGCCCCAACTCATATCTATGCTTCCGTCCTCGCGATAATAGTTTTTGGGCGGATCGATTTCCATACCTTTGTCCTTATCGCGGACGTACTCTCTTTCGAGGGTTTCGCGGTCGTACTCGCTGTGTCCCGTGAGGAAGATGCGACGGTTATCGTTGGATTTTATAATCGACGGACCGCACTCTTTTCCCGACACAAGAACTTCTAAATCGGGGCACTTTTTGAGTTTTTCCTCGTCGATTGCGGTGTGGCGCGAGTGAGGAATTTTTATTACGTCGTCCATGCCTTTGAGCAACGGCTCGTGCAACACTTCCTTAACATTGTTATACACCCCGAAGAGTTTTTTGTCAAGTTGATGCTTTTCGATGCCGTAGTAATAATATAACGCGGCTTGCGCTCCCCAGCAGATAAACATCGTACTTGTGACGTTGTCGTCCAAAAAATCGAAAATTTCCTGCAATTCCGCCCAGTATTTGACGTCGGTAAACGGCAACGTTTCGACGGGTGCGCCCGTGATAATCATACCGTCGAACTTCATTTTTTTGATTTCGTCGAGGCTTTTGTAAAACTTTTCGAGGTAGGTTTCGCTCGTATGACTTGCCTTGTACGTCGAAGTTTTGATAAGCGTGACGTTCACCTGCAACGGCGTATTACCCAGCAATCTAAGAAGTTGCGTTTCGGTAATTTCCTTGGTGGGCATGAGGTTCAGAATGGCGATTTCGATGGGACGAATGTCCTGCGACACTGCGCGAGTGCCGTCCATAACGAAAATCTTTTCGTTGCTGAGGCTGTCGAATGCCGGAAGATCGCGCGGGATAACGATTGGCATATTATTTCACCGCCTTTTCAAGCGCCTGTTTGATATCCGCAATGAGGTCGTCCGCACTTTCAAGCCCCAAACTCACGCGAATGAGGTCGGGGGAAATGCCCGCCGCCGTCAACTCCTCGTCGGTCATCTGACGGTGCGTCGAACTTGCGGGGTGCAAGCAACAACTTCTGGCGTCGGCGACGTGGGTTTCGATGGCGATGATATTGAGCGCAGCCATAAACTTTTCGGCGTTTTTCCTTCCGCCCTTTACGCCGAAGCTGACGACACCGCACGCCCCGTTTTTAAGGTACTTTTGCGACACGTCGTAGTATTTATCGCCCTCGAGGCAAGGATAGGACACCCACGCGACGTTTTCGTTATCTTTCAAGAATTTGGCAACGGTAATGCCGTTTTCGGCGTGGCGTTTCATTCTGACGTGCAGGCTTTCCAGCCCCAAATTCAGATAAAACGCATTTTGCGGGGACTGTATCGAGCCAAAGTCACGCATAAGTTGCGCCGTGGCTTTGGTGATAAACGCGCCCTCTTTTCCGAACCTTTCGGCATAAACGATGCCGTGATAGCTGTCGTCGGGAGTGGTGAGCCCCGGGAACTTATCTGCGTGTGCGAACCAGTCGAACTTGCCCGCATCGACGATTGCCCCGCCGACCGCAACGCCGTGACCGTCCATATATTTCGTCGTGGAATGGGTGACGATGTCCGCGCCCCACTCGATGGGACGGCACTGCACGGGGGTGGCGAAAGTATTGTCGATGATAAACGGGACGCCGTGACGGTGCGCCACGCGCGCAAACATTTCGATATCTACGACCGCAAGCGCGGGGTTTGCGATAGTCTCGCCGAACAACGCTTTCGTGTTGGGACGGAACGCCTTGTCAAGTTCCTCCTCGGTGCAATCGGGTGCGACGAAAGTGAAGTCGATGCCCATTTTTTTCATCGTAACGGAGAAAAGGTTGAACGTACCGCCGTAGATTGCCGAACTGCTGACGACATGGTCACCGCAACCCGCGATATTGAACACCGAATAAAAATTCGCCGCCTGACCGCTGGACGTAAGCATACCCGCCGTACCGCCCTCGAGCGTTGCGATTTTATTGGCAACATAGTCGTTGGTGGGGTTTTGCAATCTTGTGTAAAAGTAACCGCTGGCTTCAAGGTCGAAAAGTTTTGCCATTTCGGGGCTCGAATCGTACTTGAACGTGGTGCTTTGCACGATGGGGATTTGACGCGGTTCACCGTTTTTGGGGGTGTAGCCCGCCTGTACGCATAAGGTATCGATGTTTTTATCCATATATTTCTCCTATCTCGCGCCGTATTCTTTCAACACGCGGTCGAGTTTTCTTTTGTTTTCTTTTTCTTGGATAGCGTCGCGCTTGTCGTGCAACTCTTTTCCTCTGGCGACGCCGAGCTCGACTTTCACGAGGGCGTCCTTGAAATATAGTTTGGTTGGGACGAGAGTATATCCTTTTTGCTCCACCTTTTGTTTCAGTTTTCTTATCTCGGACTTGTGCAACAAAAGACGGCGGTTGCGCATCGGATCGATTTTGAACATCGTCGCCATTTTATAGGGCGAAATGTGCATGCCGACAAGGAAAACCTCGCCGTTTTTCACGATTGCGAAACTGTCTTTCATATTGACGTTATTAAGCCTCAGCGACTTGACCTCGTGCCCTTCGAGGGCGATTCCCGCCTCGATAGTGTCCTCGATGAAATAATCATGATAGGCTTTTTTGTTGGTGGCAATAATTTTATTGCCGTCTTGCTTTTTCTTCATAGACCGAGAAGTTTACACGGCGGATTTCGCGCGAAATGCCGTCCACTTTGATTTTGATTTTGTCGCCCAACGAATAAACGTTTTTGCCCGACGAAAGCGTAAAGCGCGCCTCGTCGAATTTGTATTTGCCGGCGGGCAGTTTTTCAAGCGAGATAAAACCTTCCACCGTGTTTTCAAGTTGTACGAAAACGCCAAAGCCCGTTACACCACTGATAATGCCGTCGAAAACCTCGCCCGATTTGTCCGCCATATACAGCATTTTGAAGTAGTCGTCGCCGTCGCGCTCGGCGCATTCCGCGGCAATTTCCCTTTCCGACGATATCGACGCCGACTTTTCGCATCTTATCGAAGTCTTTGTGATTTCCGCCCCGGTGAGTTTCCCCGCCAGCATCTTTTTGATGACGCGGTGTATCGTAAGGTCGGGATAACGGCGTATCGGCGACGTGAAATGACAGTAATATTCAAGAGCAAGCCCGAAATGTCCCGCGTTCCCCGTCGTATATTTGGCTTTTTGCATACTGCGAAGCATCATTTTGCTGATAATGCGCTCCTCCGCGGTGCCCTTTATTGCGTCCAACAGTTTTTGGTATTCCGACGCGTGCATGCTTTGGTGCACGACGAAATTGTAGTTGAACGGCGCAACGAATTTCTTGAATTCCAGCACCTTTTCCTTGTTCGGGGCTTCGTGCACGCGGTAAACGAAAGGCAGTTCGGTATGGTACATAAACTCCGCCACCATTTCGTTGGCAAGCAACATAAACTCCTCGATGATAAGGTTGCTTTCGTAATAAGGATACGGCGCGACGGAGGTGACTTTGCCGTTTTTGTCGAACGTGAACTTCGGCTCCTCCGATATAAAGTTGATGCTTCCGCGGTTTTTCCTTTTGGTATTCAGTATCCTTTCAAGGTCGCGCGCGCACGTTATCATATTATAAACGTCGGCGTATTTTTTGATGAGTTTTTCGTCGCCGTCCAAGATTTTTTGCACGTCGTCGTAGGTCATGCGATGGTTGCTTCTTATCACGCTTTCGACGATTTTGTTGTCGGTGATTTTGCCCGAATTGTCGATTTTCATCACACAGGAAAGCGTCAGCCTGTCCTCGTTTTCGACAAGACTGCACACCCCGTTTGAAATAGGCTCGGGAAACATAGGCAAGACCATGTTTGGAAGGTAAACGCTTGTTGCGCGTTTCATCGCTTCGACGTCCAAAATGCCGTCCTGTTTTATATAGTGCGCAACGTCCGCGATATGGACGTACAGCACAAATCCGTCCTCGTTCTTTTCAACGGTGATTGCATCGTCAAAATCTCTTGCGTCTGCGCCGTCGATTGTAATTGTCATCAGGTCGCGATAATCCACGCGTCTTGCAATTTCTTTCGTATCGACGGGTTTATTTATCCTTTCGGCGTCATAAAGTGCCTCTTTTGAAAAGTTCTCATAAAATCCGTGGTCGCGAATTATTGCCAGAGTATCGCCTTTTATCGTGCCGGTGCGCCCCAAAATCTCGGTGATTTCGCCAACGGGATTTTTGCCCGAATCCCAGTCGTAAATGTTGACGACGACCTTGTCGTTGTTTTTTGCTCCGCCACGATTGGACGACGGAATAAAGATGTCCGAAAAGTAACTTTCGTCGTCGGGAATGACAAACCCGTGCCCCGCGCGATCGCTTGTGTATGCACCCACGATTTGGCGTTTGCCACGCTCGATAACGGCAACGACTTTGCCCTCGTCCACCGTCCCTTTGACGGGTACGACAAATACTTTGTCACCGCTTTGCGCGCCGTGCAAACCTTTGTGCGGTATAAACAAATCGGCTTTTCCGTCGTCGCGAGAAAGGAATGCAAAACCCCTGCGATTTCCGCGCAGTACGCCCGACACGGCGTCGCACTTTTCACGAAGGGAATAATTGCCCTTTTCCATGGATACGAGCACGCCGTCTTTGACAAGTTCGTCCAACGCTTTCGTGACCTCGCGTTTTTCAAAGGTCGAGTAAATGCCGAGCCTTCTGTTCAGAAGTCTGTCGGTGAAATTGTCGAGCCCCGCCGATTTTATTTCGTTTAATAATCTATCCTTAAATTCCATATTAAAAATAAGGGCGACTTGTCGTCGCCCTTTGTACTTCAAAAAAACTGTTAGCCTCTTCCGCTGACACTTAAAATCACGAAGTAGATTACCGAAACCACGAGAAGGAGTACCGATAATACCACCGTTGCGATTCTGAGCCTGCCCTCGGAACTTTGCGATTTGTTCTTTCCAAAGAACGAGTCGTTTTTCTGGTTGTAGCCTGCGATCGCGCTCATATCTTCGCCACTGCTTTTTTGCATAAGCACCACGACGACGAGTGCTATTGCCGCAAGCACCATGAGCGTCATCATTGCCCAACCTACCTTTTGAGCGACGTCATATTGTATAACCGATAACATCGGCATGAAACTATTCAACATTATAAATTCCTCCGAATTTAATTAGCAAACTGAATTTTACCATATAAAAAACAAAATAACAACTATTTTTATGGTAAAAAACGGTCAAATATTAAAAAAATCACCTTATTTTTCGCCGTTTAGTATTGACTTTATAAAAAAACGACTGTATATTAGTAATAACCTTATTAGTATAGTGGTAAAATGGAACGCAAGATTTTTAAGCGAAAACTTAGGCTTTTTTCCACCGATCCGCACGACGGAACGGACGCTTACTTGCGCCTTTTAAAGTTCAAAAATCTTCTGAAAAACAATATTATCGTGATTATTGCCATCATCGGCGCGATAATAACCTGCTTTTTCGTCCCGCCCGACAAGGAGTATCTCAACTACGTCAGCTACAAAACGATATTGTGTCTGCTGTCGCTGATGCTTGTCGTAAGGGGGCTTAAAGACTGCCGTTTCTTCGGGATTATGTCGGGAAAAATCTTGGATAAAATATCCGACCGCCGTGCCATCGCGACGGTGCTTATTTTTTTGCCCGCATTCTTCGCCCTTTTCATCACCAACGATATCGCAACGATTACGTTCATTCCGTTTGCGATTATTATGCTGTCGCAGGCGGAGGCGAACGACCTTATCCCGTTCGTCGTTATTATGCAAACGATGGCGGTCAAGTTGTCGGGCATTATCTCCCCTCTCGGCAACGCGCAAAACCTGTTTCTCATCGACTACTACAACTTTGACTTTTTGTGGTTTATCAAAAACTTGTGGCCACTGGCGGTCGCGGGCTACGGACTGACGGCGATTTTGTGCCTTTTTGTCAAGAAAGGAAAGTTAAATCCCCCGCCCGTCGGCGAATATCGACTGCCGAAGTTCAAGCTGTTTATATATTTTGTAATGTTCGTTTTCATCATCATCTCGATTTTCGACGTGCTTCCTTACTATATAGTCACGCCGATTATCCTTGCGGTGATGCTTGTCGTGCACCCCAGAAGTTACAAAAAAGCCAACTACGGCGTCATTATTATGTTCACGGCGTTTTTCATAATGAGCGGAAACTTTTTGCGTATGCCGTTGGTCAATAGTTTTCTGACCAACGTCATCGCCGGCAACGAACTGTGGCTTTCTGCAATCGCGTCGCAACTGCTCACCAACAACCCCGTCGCGCTGGTGTTCCCGACGTTTTCAAAAGACACCGTTGCCTTGATGTACGGTATCAATATCGGCAAATACGGCACCGCCCCGCTGAACAACTATATGGTGATGAGCCTTGAAAGAAAGTACGACGTCAAAAAGCATTTCGTCCTCAAACTTCTGCTTGTCAACTTCTTATATTTCCTCGTATTGTTCGGCGTCTCCGCCATCGTCATTTACACGAAGTAACGTTTTCTCGCCCTTTTGCATATCTTGTTCGGGCGGAGGAACTTTATGGATTTTTCAAGTTTGAGCGTAATATCCGAACTACCTTATCCCGAACCTATTATACCCTACTCGAACCCGGTCGAGGCAAAAAAACTTATGAACGACTACGGCGGGCGCGACAGCGAAACGACGGCGATCTTCGGATACGCTTATCAAAGTTATATTCTCTCTCGCGAATACCCGTTGTTTTCGCAAAAACTTTTGGAGATTGCAGAGGTCGAAATGCACCACCACAAAATCTTGGGCACGGCGATTTCGGCGTACGGAAGTTTTCCCGTCATCGGCGGGCGCACGGCGTTTTGGAACGGCAGTTACGTCAACTACGCAACCAACTTAATAAAACTGCTGGAAAGCGATATTCAAGGTGAACTATGCGCAATCGAAAACTACAAAAAGACGGCTTTATCACTGCAAAACCAAACGTTAAAAGCCGTGATTGAGCGGATTATCCTTGACGAAGAATTGCACGTTACGGTGCTGAAAGCAATGCTTTCAACGGCAAAAGAAGAAAGAAAATGATTAAAAAAACCGCCACGCTTTACTTGTGTGGCGGTAATGTTTTTGCGCTTTAATATCCGCGTTATTTGAAGAACAGCGGAAGCTCCTGCAGGTATATTATGTCGTGTCTTTCGACAGCGTCGCCCTCTGCAAGCACCGCCATTTTGCCGACGATTTCACCGCCTGCGATACGGACAAGTTCCTCAATCGCATGCAAACTTTCGCCCGTCGAAATGACGTCGTCAACGATGAGAATACGCTTTCCCTTCATCTTGTCGATGTCGAATTTGTCAAGATAAAGCGTCTGCTCTTTTGCGGTCGTAATCGACTTGACCTCGACCTTGACAGGCTCGACCATATACGCTTTCAAACCCTTTCTGGCGAGGATATAATTTTTGTTTTCCTGCTTCGCCATTTCATAAGCCAAGGGGATACCTTTCGACTCCGCCGTGATGATGAGGTCGTGTTCGGGGGCTTTTTTCAGAAGTTCCTCGGCGCACCTGACCGTCATTTCGACGTCGGAAAACATAACGAAACCCGCTATGTAAAGATGTTCGTTTATGGGACAAATGGGCAAATCTCTTTCCAGCCCTGCGATGTTGATGTGATAAAACTTATCCATAAAATTACTCCTTTCAAACACAACACATTATAAATCACCACGACGACGAAAGTCAATGAAATCTTGCCTTGTGCCCGCTTAAAAGTCGTTTTATTTTACATACCGTATTTTTCAAGGTCAACGGTGAAGTCGTCGCGAACGACAATGCCGTCCTTTTCAAGAAGTTGCTTTTGCACCTCCCGTCCGCCGAAAGCAAACGCGGGAGCGAGCGCACCGAATCTATTGACCACTCGATAACAAGGAATTTCAAACGGATTCGGGTTGAAATGCAAGGCGTATCCGACGGCGCGACTTGCCTTTGGACTTCCGCACAAAAACGCAATCTGCCCGTACGTTGCGACCTTGCCCTTTGGGATTTTTTTCACTTGTTCATAAACCACATCATAAAAACTCATAGTTCTATTTTATCCTGTTTTATGCCAACCGTCAATAATACGAACTTTGCCAAACCGCCGATATTTCCGTGCTTTTTTGCAAAAACTCGCTTGTAGTACAAAAAGTACAACTGCGTTCGTTTTTCCCAAAAATCATCGAAACTCTCGGTGGTTTGGTCTAAGGAGTATTGCCCCGCGTTTTTAGGCGAAAACAAGGCACGCGAGCGGGTTAATACTTTTTGTCTAAGCCGTGAGCGTAACGAGGTTTTGGTCAAAAACGCGGGGCAAGACCATAGTTTGTATTACTCACGGTTGGCATGAATAATATCAATACAAAATTAAATCTAAATAATTGACTACAGCGGATAATATCAACACAAAATTCAAATTGAAATTATTGACTATATATGATAATTATAATACAATAATTAAAAATATATAATTGCGCGAGGCTTCGGCTTTGACGGCGGGTTACTTATGAAAAAAGGCTCGGAAATCTTAATAAAAGAACTGGAAAGACACGGCACGGAGATTGTTTTCGGATACCCGGGTGCCAGCGTCTTGTCGCTTTACGACGAGTTGTCCCGCTCGAATATCCGTCACGTTTTGCCTGCGGACGAGCGCGGTGCGGTGTTTATGGCAAACGGATATGCCAGGTCCACCGGTAAAGTCGGCGTGTGCATCGCAACGTCGGGCCCCGGCGCAACCAACCTTGTCACGGGGATTGCCGACGCATTTTCGGACAGCGTCCCCCTTGTCGTGATAACGGGGAACGTCAGCGTTGATACACTCGGTCACGACGGCTTTCAGGAAGTCGATACCACAGGCATCACAATGCCCGTCACAAAATACAACTACATCGTAAAAGACGTCAAAGATTTGTCTTTCGCCGTGGCGGAGGCGTTTTTCGTGGCGACGAGCGGACGGAAAGGTCCCGTGCTTATCGATATCCCCACCAACGTCTTTGACGAACTTTGCGACTACGTCCCAAAAACAATAACCAAAAAAACCAAATCCCCCGTTGACGCGAGCGAGGTCGAAAACGCCGTCAAACTCGTCAATGAGTCAAAACGCCCCTTAATCTATGCGGGAGGCGGTGTTCATCAAAGCAATACGGCGGATTTGGTGAAAAAACTGTCAAAAACCATCGGCGCGCCCATCGGCGTTTCGATGCGAGGAATAGGCGTCACCGACAGCGACAACGACCTCTTTATCGGCGTATCCACCGCCAAAAACAAACTTGCAAAACGCGCCCTCAAAGAAGCCGATCTTCTCATCTCCGTCGGCGCGAGGTTTTCAAGCAAGGCAACCGAAAAATCCTTTTACAACAAAAATCTGAAACTGTTGCACCTTGACGTCGATCCCGCCGAAATCGACAAAAATCATCAGTCGGACGCGCGTATTACGGGCGACCTTTCTGACACTCTCCCCGCTCTTTTGAACCTTGTCAATGGCAAGGAAAAATGGTTTGCAAAAGGCGCGGACGCTCCCGAAAAACCCACCACGGTGCACGAATATATGAACGTGCTTTGCAAGCACTTCGGACGGGACGCATACGTCACCACCGACGTCGGACAGCACCAACTCTACGTTGTCAACTACTTCGATTTTTCGTCCAAAGGACGACTTATCACCAGTGCGGGGCTCGGCGCAATGGGCTTTGGAATAGGCTCTGCCTGCGGTGTCGCGTTCGGCACGAAAAAGCGCGTGCTTTACGTCACGGGCGACGGCTCGTTTAATATGAGTTTTAACGAGCTTATCACGATAAAAACCTACGATTTGCCCGTGGTGAGCGTCATTTTCGACAACTCGTCGCTTGGTATGATACGCGAAATTCAGATGAAAAAGTACGAGGGAAACGTCGTTGACAGCAATATCCCCGTCGGCGTCGATTACGTCGCATTGTCTTCGGCATTCGGCATACCCGCCTACCGCGTCGAAAACGTAAATCAACTGGAAAATATATTAAATACAATCGACTTAAACTCCCCTGCCGTCATTCACGTCAAACTGAAACGGCAAGAAAACGTATTGTGAGGCTTTTATGAACGACAACACGCACAAATTATCAATCCTCGTATTAAACCGTCCCGGCGTACTCACGCGCATATCGGGGCTTTTCGCGCGACGCGGGTACAACATCGACAGCCTGACCGTCTGCGCAACCGAAAACGACGACTATTCGCGAATGACCGTCACCGTACGCGGAAACGACAAAATCATTCGCCAAATTCAGGCGCAACTCCAAAAGCAGGTTGACGTCGTGAAAATCGCCGATTTGGATCGCGACGACTGCGTTTTCCGCGAGTTACTGCTCATAAAAATCAAGTGCGCGCCCGGTCAGCGCAGTGAAATCGTCGATATTTGCACCATTTTCAAGGCAAAACCCATCGACGTTTCGTCCGACGACACGATGATTATCGAGCTCACCGGCGAAACCCGCAAAGTCGATGCGCTTATCGACGTCTTGAAGCCTTACGGCGTGTTGGAAATGGCGCGCTCGGGCGGTTCCGCTCTTGAACGCGGTCACAAAATTTTGAGAAACGATGAGAACGATTAAATTACTGGACACCACCCTTCGTGACGGCGAACAGTCCCCCGGGTGCAGTATGCACATCAACGAGAAAATCGCCGTTGCCGACGCGCTTTCTCGCTTGAACGTGGACGTTATCGAGGCGGGCTATCCCGCGGCGAGCGAAGGCGACTTCGAGGCGGTCAGACAAATCGCAAAACGCATACGAACCGCCGAAATCACCGGGCTTGCGCGGTGCAAACAGCACGATATCGACGTGTTGTGGGACGCCTTGAAAGACGCCGAAAATCCGAGGTTGCACCTCTTTATCGCAACCTCGCCCATTCACCTTGCTTACAAATATAAGATAACGCCCGACGTCGCAATCGACACGTTGACCGACGCCATCGCTTACGCCAAAAAGTATACGAGCAACGTCCAGTTTTCGTTCGAGGACGCGTCGCGCACCCCCATCGACTACCTTATAAAAGTCGCGCGTCTTGCGGTCAATGCGGGCGCAACCACAATAAATATCCCCGACACCGTCGGCTACTCCACCCCCGACGAGATGGCGCATATCGTCAAAACTCTTCTTCATGAGGTCGAGGGGCTTTCGGATATCGACCTGTCCGTCCACTGCCACGACGACTTGGGACTTGCCGTCGCAAACTCGCTGTCGGCGATTAAGGCGGGCGCAACGCAAATCGAAGGCACGGTTTTGGGCATCGGCGAGCGCGCGGGCAACGCCGACCTCGAAGAAATCATCATGGCGCTGAAAACCCGCAAAAACTTTTTCGACGCGGACACTCGCGCCGACAGCCACGAAATTTATCGCGCTTGCACCCTTTTGTCGAGCGTGGTCGGCTTGAAAATCCCGATGAATAAGGCAATCGTCGGCAGAAACGCTTTCGCGCACGAGGCGGGCATTCACCAGCACGGCGTAATGCAGGCGCGCGAAACTTACGAGATTATGAATCCCAACGACGTCGGCATCGTCGACAACAAAATCCTCATCGGAAAGCACAGCGGACGGCACGCTTTCGGACAGTTTTTGGCGGATATGGGCTATACCTTCCCAAAGGAAAAAATCGACGAATTGTTTGAAAAGTTCAAGGCTCTTGCCGACAGAAAAAAGACAATTTCCCGCCGTGACGTCGAGGCTCTTTTGCCCCACGTCGACCGTCTGACCACCAACGTGCCAAAAAAATACTCGCTGGAAGCATACGATATTTCGTCGTACAAAAACAGCGCGTTTTCGGAAATAACCTTGAAATCCGACGACGGCGTCGCCACCGAAAAGGAGTCGGGCGACGGCCCTGTCGACGCCAGTTTCAAGGCAATCAATAATATCGTGGGCAAAGACTTTGTCCTTCGCGATTTCTCGTTGCACTCGGTCACAGAGGGCGAGGACGCTTTGGGCGAAGCAATCGTAAAACTGACGCTCGACGACCACACGGTCAGCGGACGCGGAGTTTCCACCGACGTCTTGGAATCCGCAATCATCGCGTACGTCGACGCAGTCAATAAATTACTGAACGAAAGCAAATGAAAATCGACGTTTTGGACACAACTTTAAGGGACGGCACCCAAGCCGAAGGCGTCACTTTGTCAATCGACGACAAGGTGGAATGCATACGCCTTTTGGACGAACTATCCATCGACTTTATCGAGGCGGGCACGCCGTTTGCCAACCCGAAAGACAAAAAACTTTTGTGCGACGATGACCTTGTCACGCACAATTCTCATATCGTCGCTTTTGGCTCAACTCGACACAAAAACAACTTAACCGATGAAGATAGCGCGTTAAACCTGCTTTCTTTGTCAAAAACGCAATTTGTATCGGTTGTCGGAAAAAGTAGCGCGACGCAAGCCGAAAAGGTATTGCAGGTGTCGTGTCAGGACAACTTAAAGATGATTTACGACAGCATTCGCTATCTTTCCGACCGCAACAAAACGGTGTTTTTCGACGCCGAACATTTCTTTGACGGATATAAGGAAAACCCCGAATACGCGCTCGATACCCTTCGCACTGCAAAAAACGCCGGCGCAAAACTTCTGGTTCTTTGCGACACCAACGGCGCAACCCTGCCCGAGGAAATTTCGGCGATTGTGAAAACCGTGGTCAAGACTTTCAAGCGCGCCAAAATCGGCATACACTGCCACGACGATTTGGGACTTGCCGTCGCAAATACGATTTCTGCGGTCGACGCAGGCGCAACCCATATCCAAGGCACTTTTTTGGGATTTGGCGAAAGATGCGGAAATTGCAATCTCGTCACCGCGATTTTGGACTTGCAACTGAAAAAAGGCTACGAAATTTTGCCCCCCGACTCAATTAAAAAATTCACCGATACGGCGCGCCGTCTTGCGGAAATTACCAACGTCCGCCTGCCAAAAAACACGCCCTACGTCGGGAAAGCCGCGTTTATGCACAAAGGCGGTATGCACGGCGACGGCGTCATGAAATATTCGCCCGCTTTTGAACATATCGATCCGTCGATTGTCGGCAACGAGCGAAGTTTTCCCATAAGCGAGGTGGCGGGACGCGCGATATTTTTGAAAAAGGCGCAGGACGTCTTGCCCGACGCGCCCCTCGACGACGCTCAATCCGACGCCCTCTTAAAACGCCTCAAAGAAATGGAAATGCAAGGCTATCAGTTCGAGGGTGCGGACGCAAGTTTCAATCTTTTTGTCAGAAAATCCATCAATCTTTTGCGTGAATTTTTCAGCGCGGAAGAATACAGCGTCAATATTTTGTCCAAAGGAAGCGGAAAAAGCACGTCGTCGGCGACGGTGTCGGTGAGCGTGGACGGCGAAAACCGCAAAGAGTCGGCGGAAGGAAACGGCCCCGTCGACGCGTTGGACATCGCCCTCAGAAAAGTGCTGTCACGCTTTTATCCCGAAATCGACAAAGTCACCCTCACCGACTACAAGGTGCGCGTTTTGAACAGCGAGGAAGCGACGAAAGCGACCGTCCGCGTTCTCATCACGTCGTCGGACGGTTTCGTCAGCTGGTCGACCGTGGGCGTATCGACAAACGTCATCGACGCGTCGTGGCACGCGCTTTTGGACGGCATGGAATACTACCTTTTATTAAAGCGGAAATAATATGTTTGACATTGCGTTAGTTTACGGCGACGGGTACTCGCAACTTTTATCTTCTTCGGCAAAAGCACTGCTTTCTGCCGTTGCAAAAAGTCACGGTTTTTCACTTTTATTTCACGAGATAAACGTCGGCTCGTTTTTGGGAAAACGAGAAAGCGAGATAGTGTCGTGTGGCGAATTCAAGGCTATAAAGTCTTCTGACGCCACGATATATACGGCAGGTTTCAATGAACTTTCGGGCTTCGATAATGACAACTTCGTTGTTTCTTTACTTTGCAAAAACCTTGGTTTATATGGCAATTTCAAGGAGATAAAGTCCTTTTCTTGCTCGATAAACAATTCTGTCATCAAAAATATCGACAAGGCAAAAGCAGTCGATTTTCTTATCGTGCACGACAGCACGCTGAAAAATAATTTCAAAAAAGGATACGAAAACGGAAGTGCCGGACGCGAGGCTTACGACTTAATTTCCCTTCCCGAAATGTATGCCGAGCGCATTGCCCGCGTCGCTTACGAACTTGCGGAAGGTCGAAAGAAAAAACTTGTTTCTGCGGACTTTGCCGACCTTTTCAACACCGAGTTTTTACGCCGAAAAATCACCCACGAGATAAACGAGGACTACCCTTTCGTCAACCTTTCTTCGATGACTTTAGGCGAGGTCACGCACGGCTTACTCGTCGCGCCGTCGGCATTCGACGTCATCGTAGCCAACGAAGTTTCGGCGGGCGCATTGTTTGAAATGGGCGCGTCAATCGTCGGTGGATACGGAAATTCGTGTGAAGGCTACCTCGGCGACTCGGCAACGGGACTATATAAACCCGCAAGAGTTGCGCCTTTTTCCGTCAAAAACCCGCACGGCGTCAATCCTGTCGGGACGCTTTTGGCGGTTTCCAAACTTTTGAAGTATTCCCTTGACAAAAGGGACGCGTCGCAAGCGGTCGAAGACGCGGTAACCGCCGTAATCGACCTTGGATACGTCACGCCCGACATGAAAAACGGAAACGACAACCTAAAAAATGTCCTTTCGGCCGAAGAGTTCACAAACGAGGTCATAAGTCGCTTGTAAATCCCCAAAAATCCCTTTTTCCTCGTTTTGTTTAAACCGAAAACAGACAAATAAAAACGCGTCGCAGTAATTTTGCGACGCATTCTTTTTGTTGTATTATTTTGTCGAAAATACGACGATTTTGCCCTGTTTTTCTGAAATTCCGCCGTGCACGCCTATCTTGGACGCTCCACAAGCCCGATTTTCTTTTTGACTTTTCTGAGGGTTTTTTCGGCAAGATAGGACGACCTTTCCGCGCCCTGTTTCATAACCGCCGTCAGATAGTCCTTGTTTTTCATAAGGTCGTTGTATTTGTCCTGAATGGGCGTGATTTTTGCGATGACTGCATCGCCGACCGCAGTTTTGAACTCGGCGTACGACCTGCCCGCAAACTCTTCCTCGACCTCGCGAACGGATTTGTCTGTGAACACGCTGTAAATGGTGATGAGGTTGCTGATGCCGGGCTTTTCGGGCGATACGATAATCTCGTTTCCGCTGTCGGTGACGGCACGCTTGAACTTTCTTGCGATAGTGTCCTTGTCGTCAAGGAGGAAAACGACGCCGTTGGTGTTGTCGTCGGTCTTGCCCATTTTTGCGGTGGGATCCAAAAGATTTTGGATTTTCGCGCCGGTTTTCGGGAAGTAGCAATCGGGCACGACGAACGTGGGCGAGTACTTATTATTGAACCTTTCCGCAATCGTCCTTGCGATTTCGACGTGCTGTTTCTGGTCCTTTCCGATGGGGACGAGGTCGGTCTGATACAGCAAAATATCCGACGCCATCAGCATGGGATAAGCAAAAAGTCCGACGTTGACGTTGTCGGGAGCCTTCATCGACTTGTCCTTGAACTGCGTCATACGGCTTGCCTCGCCGAACATTGTATAGCAGTTCAAAATCCAGGCAAGTTCCGAATGCTCGGGGACGTGGCTTTGCACCGCCAACACGGATTTTTCGGGATCGAGCCCGATCGACAGGAACAGCGCCATAAAGTCGAAAGTCCTTTTTCTGAGGTCTTGGGGCAAGTTCGCGACGGTGAGGCTGTGCAAATCGGCGACCATATAAACGCAGTTGTATTCGTCCTGCATTTTCACCATATTTCTTAACGCGCCGATGTAGTTACCCAGTTGCAAGTCGCCCGTGGGTTTCAGCGCGCTATAAACGATTTTTTTGTTTTCTTCCATAATAATATTCCTTAAAAAGCGTTCAGCACCGCATCGTTGACGTCCTTATTGTCGATGACGGTATTAAATCTTATTTGTTTTGTGAGGAGCCCGCTTATCGCGTCGGGGATTTTCACGCCCGATATACGGTGCAGTTTTTGCGCGGACACAAAAGCGTCCTCATGCTCCTCGTGAGAAATGGCGTTGTAAACGTCCACGGGGAACTTGTACGGACTTGCCGTTGCCACGATGACGGTCGGGGTATTATCGCCCGTTTCCGCAACGAAATTGTTGTAAACGGTGACGGCGACCGCGGTATGTGTGTCAAGGGGATAGTCAAAACTGTCAAAGAAACAGTCAATTGCCATTTTTGTATCGTCTTCGTCGGCATAGCCCCCGACGATACCCGCCTTTTCAATCATTTCAAAAGGCACCTCGTATTTTCCGCATTCAAAAAGCGCGCGCATTTTTTCTTTGACAAAGTCCACGTCATCGCCCGACACGTCGTACAACAATCTTTCGAGATTGCTGGACACCAAAATGTCCATACTCGGCGAGATGGTTTTGAAAAAGTCGCGGTTTTTGTCGTACACACCCGTTTCAAAGAAGTCGGCAAGCACGCGGTTGACGTTGCTGGCGCAAATAAGTTTGTTGACGGGAAGCCCCATCTTCTTTGCGTAGTAGCCTGCAAGTATATCGCCGAAGTTTCCACTGGGCACCGAGAAATTGATTTTGTCGCCGAGCTTCACGTCGCCTTTTTCAAGAAGACGCAGGTAGGCGTAAAAATAATATACGATTTGCGGGACGAGGCGTCCCCAGTTTATGCTGTTTGCCGACGACAGTACAAATCCTTTTTCTTTGAATGCTTTGCGCATTTCTTCGTCGCCGAAAATACGTTTGACGGCGGACTGTGCGTCGTCGAAATTTCCTTTTATTCCGAAAACTTTGACGTTGTCGCCTTCTTGCGTGCGCATTTGCAACTTTTGCATATCGCTGACGCCGTCCTCGGGATAAAGAACGACGATATTGGTGCCTTCGACGTCCTTGAAGCCTTCGAGCGCGGCTTTTCCGGTGTCACCGCTGGTGGCAACGAGGATAAGAGCCTTTTCTTTGACGTCGTTTTTCTTCATCGACGCGGTCAAAAGGTGCGGTAACAGCGTCAATGCGACGTCCTTGAACGCAAGCGTCGGACCGTGGAAAAGTTCCAGCACGAAAGTCGCATCGTCGATTTTCCTGACGGGGCAAACCTCGTCGGTCTCGAAGCGCGCGTAAGCGGACCTGCAAAAGCCGTTGATTTCGTCCTTTGTAAAGTCCAAAAAATCGGATAAAATTGTTATGGCGAGGTCAACGTACGACAAATCCCTGAAAGTCGCAATATCGTCCAACGAATATTTTGGAAAAGACGACGGAACATACAATCCGCCGTCTTTTGAAATTCCGTTTACGATTGCCTGACTTCCCG